>CADBNX010000174.1 GCA_902796115.1 uncultured Eubacteriales bacterium | reverse complement strand
CGGCACGGTGCGGGTGACCCGGGACGGGGATGTGACGGTATCCGGGATCTACGATGTGTACCGCGTGGATGAGACGGTATCCGTGGGTGACCCGTCGTATGAAATCACGGCCAGCGCCGAAAAAGCGGACGAGGACCGGAGCGGCGAGATCGTGCGCTACAGCGTGGGACCCCTGAAATTCGGTCCGCTGAGCGTGACGCTGACCGGAAAAGGCTCGGTGCATATCCGGCTGCTGTATGACAAAAACCTGCTGGGCGAGGATTACTACGAGACGGAAACCACCTTCGAATCGGACATCACGGTGAAGGTCGTCGCCACGGGCAAGATCCTTTCGACCGATTATCTGAAATACCTGGACGCGTCGAACAGTCAGTTTGCCCAGGGCGAGGGGCTTGAGATCACGCTGTTTGACGCGCCGGTTGCGGGCTTCAAGGGCATCGGGGATGTGAGCCTGAAGGTTTCCGTGCCGCTCAGCCTGGATCTTGAGGCGGAAATCAGCGCGGCCTTTGACATCAAAGTCATATCAGGCTCTTCCTACAACCCGATCGACGGAAAACAGCCGATCAAAATGCACACGCTGGAACCGAAAGCGGAAACCTGCGCCGCCGCGAAGATCACCTTCAAAGCCGGCGTGAAGGTGGAACTGTACGCTGAGATCCTCCATGAAATGATGAAGGCGTCCTTGAGTGCCGAGATCGGGTTCAAACTGACCGCGGAGGCGGAAAAGCCCCTGTATACGACCGACGACAGCAGACTGCACGGCTGCAGCCTGTGCCTCGCGGGAGAGGGCAGTGTCTATATCACGGCGAAACTTTCCCTGACCTACAGGATCACAAAGCGCCTGTCCGGCACGCTGCTCGAAATGGACCTGTTCCCCGGGGAGGATGATGGTCTGAGCTTCAAACTGTTCGACTGCCACCTGTCCCTGATCAATGAGGAAAACAGCCTGTACGAGGGCAGGCTGCATTTCGGTTTCGGAAAATGCGCGAATTACAAATACAAATCCCATCTGCAGACCCTGGCGGCGGACGGTACGATGATCTTTGACGTGCCGCTCGACATCGCCCGGGACGGCAAAAAGCTTCCGTCCGGCAAAAGCGTGATGGAAACCTGGCTCTACCCGGGAAATTACACCCTTTCCGCCGTGATGGGCGGCTTCCGGTATACGACGGAGTTTGCCGTCACGGCGCAGGGAAAGACCGTCGTTCTGCAGGAAGCGTCCGCGACGGTGAAAGGGAAAGCGGTCAACTGTGCCGACGGCACGCCCGTGAAGGACGTCAAAGTGTACGCGCGGTGTCCGGAAACCGGGAAGAAAGCGTATGCCCTTACGGACGCGGAAGGAAATTTCACCGTGACCGTGCCGCAGGGTAAGTACATATTCGCGGTCAATGACGACAGGCGGTTCGAAAAATTCGAAAAAACCCTGCAGCTTGACATGGGGGACGTGATCGTGCAGGATCTGGAGCTGCTGCCCCTCAGTGTGCTGAGCTGCACGGTGACCTCGGACGCGGAGGATACGCCGATTGCCAACGCCTTCGTGCGCTGCATTGCCGATGGGAAGGTATGCGGCGCTTCGACGACGGATCGGGAGGGCAGATGCAGCCTTTACCTTCCCGCCGGAAACTACACCCTGACGGTGACGGGCGGCGGCAGCTGGTATCCGGAAGAGGAGGAGGTAACCCTGACGGCCAATCAGACGCTTGAAACCGTATGGCGGCTGCAGAAGGCCGCGTATATCCATTACAGGAATAAGACAAGCAAGCTTGCGGACCTGTGGTTTTACCTGTACGACCCGGTGATGAACCGGGTGCGGGAGGACGCGCTCGATATGACCAGGATCACGGCCGAGGACGGCGGTTTCCTGATCACGATACGTCCCGGCGATTATCTGCTTTCCTGCGAAGAGAACAGGAAAATATCCTCTTCCGCGGTGTATGCCACATCGCCGATCGACCGGTTCGACGTGCACGCGGAGCCGGGAGAGGAAATCACGCTTGAGAGCACGGCCGCGGGATGCCGCCTGGTGTTTTCCGTCGCGCCGGACCGGGAGCCGTACACCGATGCCGTCGCGCAGGTGCGGGCCGGGGAACATCCGCAGATCCGGCTGGCTGACGGAGAGAACACGGGCGGTGTCGGACCCGGGGACCCGGGACCGGACGGCGGAGCGCAGTTCATCGGCTGGATGGTTCATTCCGGAGGGCATGACCCGTCGTTTGTGAACAAAAGTTACTTTTCCGTGTTCGCGGGCGAGTTTTCCATGCTGCTCTGCGCCGTGTGGGAGGATCCGTCGGGCTTCCGCTACGCCTACAACTGCGAGCAGCACCGGTGGGAGCTTGTCGGTTATACCGGCGGAGAAACGTCCGTCACCGTGCCGTCTGAAGTAAACGGACATCCGATCGGCGCGCTGTACGGCACTTTTTACGGGAACAGGACCGTGGAGAGCGTCACAACAGAGGACGGGATCGCGGTGATCGGAAGCGGCACTTTCCATGAGTGTGACAGCCTGCGCCGCTGCGCGTTCGGGGAGGGCACCGTTTGCATCGAAAGCGCGTTTACCCGCTGCGGAGCCCTGACGGAAGCGGTGCTGCCCTCGTCGCTTCGGGTGCTTTCGGGCGCGTTCATCGAGTGTGAAGCCCTGCGGCAGATCGCTCTTCCGGAGGGACTCACCGTGATCGGGAACGGCTCGTTCTACGCCTCCGGCCTTACGGAGATCCGCGTGCCGTCTTCGGTGCGAAGCGTCGGAGAATCAGCGTTCCGGGACTGCAAAAGCCTCATCCGCGCGGAACTGCCCGCGTCGGTGACCGTCGGCAGCGGCGCGTTCAACGGCTGCGAAAGCCTGAACGCGATCGTGACGCCCATGCTGCCCGCTTCTGCCTGCGAGGGCTGCAAGAGCCTTGAAAGCATTGTCCTGCCCGACGGGATCCGGCATATCGCGGACGGCGCGTTCCTGGACAATACCCGTCTGAAGAGCATCTTCATCCCCGCCTCGGTACGGTCTGTCGGGAACAGGGCGTTTTCCGGCTGCAGGCAGCTTGGCAGGATCGAGCTGCCCGCGGCCGTCCTGACAGTCGGGAACGGAGCGTTCTCCGGATGTGCCGCGCTGGAGCGTGCCGGGCTGCCCGAATCGCTTCTTTCCCTGGGGGCGAGCGCGTTTTCCGGCTGCGGGGAGCTGAGCACGCTTGTGATGCCCGATTCCGTGCGGTCCGCCGGAAGCGGCGCCTTCGCGGAGTGCGGCGGGCTGTATCATGTGAAACTGAGCTGTAATCTTTCGGCTATCGCCTCCGGCCTGTTCAGCGGATGCGCCGCGCTGGAGGAAATCGAGATCCCCGCTTCCGCGGAAGGAATCGGACAAAATGCCTTCCAGCGCTGCGCGGCGCTGAAGAAAGTGACCGTTCTGTCGCCGTTCACCACGGTCCAGTCGACGTCCTTTACCGGATGCGGCGCGCTGAGCGATCTGTACACGCCCGAGGGAAGCCGCGCGGAAACCTGGTTTGCGAAGAACATGAAAAACGTTACGGTGCACGCGGTGCCCTGAGGAAAGGGGAGAAGGGAAAGATGGCGGACAGACAGGAAATCATCGGCGCGTTTTACGGCAGGGCAGACGAGGACGGGAGGCTGAAGCGGTCCCTGCACGGCCGGCTGGAATACGCTACGACGATGGCCTATATCCATCGCTTCGCGGACAGCCGTTCCCGCGTGCTGGAGGTGGGCGCGGGAACCGGAAGGTATTCCGTCGCGCTGGCCAAAGAAGGCATGCGTGTTACGGCCGTGGAGCTGGTGGAGAGCAATCTTGCGATCCTGCGGGAAAGAAGCCGGGGCCTGGAGAACCTTGTTTCCTGTCAGGGAGACGCCGTGGATCTGGGCGGATTTGCGGATCATACCTTTGACGTGACGCTTCTTCTCGGGCCTATGTACCACCTGTATGAACCGGACGAGGTGAACCGCGCGATCGACGAAGCCATCCGGGTAACAAAGCCGGGCGGCGTGATCCTGACCGCGTTCATTTCCGTGTATGCCATTATGTACGCGAACTATCTCCGTGGGAACTGGGCGTTCGGACAGCGGGAGAATTTTACGGACGATTATCGCGTAAGGCACTTTCAGGAACAGCTCTTCACCGGGTATGACGTGGCGGAATTCGAGCGGCTGTTTGCCGGGAAGCCGGTTTCATGGATCACGACGGCCGGGGTGGACGGGATCCTTGAACCCATGGAGGACTGCCCGGATTTTTCGATCCGGGATGAGGATTTCGACGCGTTTGCCGCCTGGTATCTGCATTTTGCCGAAAAGCGCGAGCTTTTGGGAAACGCGAGCCACCTGCTGTATATCTGCCGGAAGAATTAGCTTCGTCAGTGTTTTCTTTCCCGGATCTTATCTGCGAGCGCCTCATATTCCGCGTTCAGCTGATCCGGACGGTCGCCCCTGCGCGGCGACGCCATCCTCGCGGCAAGTGCCGCCAGACGCATTTCGAGGGTCAGGATATCCAGTTCTTCCTTTTCCGCCCCGCGGCTGCGCCGGGCTTCCTTTTCCATCTGTTCAAGGGTGCCCTCGAATGCGGATATGCTGCCGCCGGAGACGGTCAGGATGCGGTCTGCCACGGAAGAGACGAAGGCACGGTCGTGGCTCACAAACAGCAGCGTGCCCGCGTAGTTTCGGAGCAGCTCTTCCAGCGCTTCCATCGTGAACAGATCCAGGTGATTGGTGGGCTCGTCCAGCAGCAGCAGGTTAACGTCCGAAAGCAGCAGCCCGGCAAGGGCGATTTTCGCGCGCTCCCCGCCGGACAGCACCCGGACCGGTTTGAACACCGCGTCGCCGCGCAGGCCGAGGCGCGCCAGCACCGTGCGTGCCGTTGATTCGGGAAACTGCGAGGAACGCATGACGTTTGCCAGCGCCGCGCTGTCCGGATCCAGCATGCGGGCATGATCCTGATCGAAATACCCGATCTTCGCGCCCGGGTTGATCCGGATATCGCCCGTGAATCGCACCGCCTTCTGTTCCGCGCCGCGGAGCGTGCGCAGCAGGGTGGTTTTGCCGGTGCCGTTTTCACCCGTCAGGGCGGTTTTGGAGGAAGTCGGCAGGGTGAAGCCTGAATCTGAAATCAGAAGGCGATCGCCCGCCTGAAGCCTGACGCAGGAAACGCTCATGGCTGTCCGGGCTTCGATGGGGCGGGCCGCGCCGAAGGCCATCCGGATGTCCGGGTCCTCCCGGGGACGTTCTTTCTTTTCCAGCCGGTCCAGCCGGTCCTGTACCGTCTTTTTGGCTGCGCTCTGGCGCAGAACGGCGTTGGTGTATTCACGGGTATGCAGCCGCGCTTCGCTGTTGCCCATGCGGCTCGGCGCTTTCTTCACGGAGGCCGCCCATTCGGCTTTCTGCTGTGCCAGCGCTTTCAGGCGCGCTTTTTCCGCGCGGTAGCGGTCGTACTCGAACTGCTGGAACTCTCTGCGCCGCCGCTGCTCCGCCCGGTATTCGGCATAGGTGCCGGGAAAGTCGGTCAGACGGCCGTCCTCCAGATGCAGCACGCGCGTGCACAGGGCATTGAGCAGGCTGCGGTCGTGGGAGACGAGCACCAGCGCGCCGGGATAGGAGGAGAGGAACTGCCGGAGCCGCTCGACGCCCTCCGCGTCAAGATCCGTGGTGGGTTCATCGGCAAGCAGCAGCGGCGCGTTTTCGGACAGAGCGGCGGAAAGGCGCCGTCGGGTCATTTCTCCGCCCGAAAGCCCTTCCCGATCCTCCGGCGCGCGGAACTGCGACCGGACACGCGCGCTGCCGTCCGTGCGCGTCTCTCCGGACTGGCGGATGAAGGCGAGCGGCGCGCCGCGCCGCACATGGCCCGAATCCGGTTCCGTCTCTCCGGCCAGGATGGAGAGCAGGGTGGATTTTCCCGCGCCGTTTTCGCCGATCAGCGCGATCCGCTCGCCGTCGTATATGCAGAGCCGGTCCACGTCAAGAACGAGCCGGTCCGCGTAGTTTTTTTGAATATGGACGGCTTCCAACAGAAGCTTTGACATGCAGTATCACTCCTTCACAGGCCGCATGAAGAAGCAGATATACACACTGTGCCTGTGAGCAGTAACGCACAGGTGAAAACAGCGGCTTCAGGCGGCACAAAAACATCCTCCGTTCCATGCCGGAGGTTCATTTTTTTCTGCCGGTCAGCCGCGGATCTTCATCAGTGCAGACAGTACCTTCCTTTCTTCGGATGGCTATAGTATAGCGGAATTCGGCGGGACTGTCAAATGCCACCGGGATGATTGCTTACGAGACTTATGATCCGGGGGGAACCGCTCTTTGGAGCCCAAAGAGCGGTTCCCCCCGGGCCCCCTCCGAGAAAGGCAAAGAAGGCCAAGGATCCTTCTGTTAGGTTAAGACAGAAGAACCGTCCGGTGTCTTTCCGCGGGGCGGAAACACAGGGCATAAAGCAAAACAGGCGGCGGAATGAAAGACGCGGCCGGTTTTTCTTGACGCTTCCCGCGCGGCGGGATATACTGGAAACCGAAGCGCCGGTGAAAGGCGGAAAGGAACGGAGGGATCACGCTGCCGTACGTAATGGGACTGGACTTCGGTACGCTCAGCGCCCGCGGGGCGGTGCTGGACACAGCGGACGGAAGCATCGCCGCGCAGACCGAATTCGCGTATCCGCACGGCGTGAGCCGGGAAAACCTGTACCGGGCGGAGGATATCCCTCTGGCGCTGGACCGGGTGATGCGCGATCTTACCGCGATGTGCGACGCGCGGGCCATCCGCGCCGTGGGCGTGGACGCGACGGGGTATACGATGGTGTGCCTGTCCGGGGACGGCGTGCCGCTCGCGCTGACGGATCCCTTCCGCGGCCGTGAGCAGGCGCAGATCAAGCTGTGGAAGCGGCATGCCGCGCAGGCACAGGCGGAGGAAGCGCTGAACCTTGCGCGGGAGCGGGAGGAGCCCTTCCTGGCGCGCACCGGGTGGCAGATCTCTTCCGAATGGATGCTGCCCAAATACCTGGAAATGTACGACGCGGATCCGGAAGCCTTTGCGGCGGCGGATCTGGTGCTGGACCTGAACGAGTATCTGTGCTTTCTGCTGACCGGAAAGATCCTGCGCTCCGCGGGCTCCGCCGGGTACAAATGCCTGCGCGGGGAAAAGGGCGAATTGCCCGACGCCGCGTATTTTGACGCGCTCCGGCCGGGGCTTGCCGGCGCCGTGCGCCATGTGCTGCGCGGCACGCCGCTTCCGCCGGGCGGTCCGGGCGCGCCCCTGCTGCCGGAAGCGGCGGCACGGTGGGGACTGCGCGCGGATGTGACGGCGGCGCCCGGGATCCTGGACGGACATACCGCGCCGATCCTGCTCGGCGCGGTGAAGCCCGGGGACGCGGCCCTGATCCTCGGTACCTCGAATGTGCTGACGGTGCAGATGAGCCGTTTTCTGCCGCTGCACAACGTGTGCGGCGTGGCCAGGGACGGCATCGTGCCGGGGCTCTGGGGCGTGGACGCGGGGCAGGCCTGCACCGGAGAAATGCTCGCCTGGTATATGGAAAACCTGCTGCCTTCGTCCGTCGCGGAAGCGGCGCGCAGGGCCGGCACGGACGCGCACGCGCTGCTTTCGTCCCGTGTGAAGGAGCCCTGGCGCAATCCCGTGACGGTGCTCGACTGGTGGAACGGCAGCCGCAACGCGCCCACCGACCTGACCCTGCGGGGCAGCGTGCACGGCCTGTCGCTGGATACCGCTCCGGAGGACATCTACCTTGCGATGCTGCAGGGGATTGTGTGCTCGGACCGGGAAATCCTGGAATCGATGCGCGGGGAGGGAGTACGGGTGAACCGCTTTTTCGCCGCGGGCGGTATGAGCGGCAAAAACCCGCTTCTGATGCAGGAATACGCGAACATCCTGCACTGCCCGGTTTCGGTGGGCGAAATCAGGGAGGGACCCGCGGCGGCATCCGCGCTGTTCGCGGCTCTTTCCTGCGGCATCGTGCCCAGCGTGGAGGAAGCGTACCGGCGGATGGGCGCGCGCCGCTTCCGGGTTTTCGAACCGGACGCGGAACACGGCGCCGAATATGAGGCGCTGTTCCGGCGGG
>CADBNX010000173.1 GCA_902796115.1 uncultured Eubacteriales bacterium | reverse complement strand
TCGTTCACATTCAGCGCGTCCCTTCCGCGCAGCAGCTGATCCATGTATTCCTCAATGGCCGTCACGACGGCCTTATGCCGCTGCGTGAACGTGGCGCAGCCCCAGCCGTACAGGCCGGGCTGGTTCGTATCGATGCGCACCACGATCAGATTGGAGCGCATGGGCGCGGTTTCGATCGCGGTCACTCTGGTGATTCGGATATCCGCCATGTCAGTGTCCTCCTGCGGTTTCGCTCTTACATTTTCTTCCGGCAGCCGTCGATCATGATGTTTTCCCCGGAAATATAGCTCGCCTCGTCGCTCGCCAGGAAGCAGATCAGGGACGCGTTCTCATTGTCGCTGCCCGTCCTGCCCATGAAGGAAAGCTCCGACTGGGAGGTATAATCCATATCCGCTTCCGCGGAGTTGGACACCGAGCCGGGTGATACGCTGTTCACCAGCACGCCTTTCGCGGTCACTTCCTTGGCCAGCGCCTTGGTCATCGCGATGACCGCACCTTTGGTAGCGGAGTACATGGTCATGTTCGCGTTGCCGTATACGCCCGCTACGGAGGCTACGTTGATGATCCTTCCCCAGTGCTTTTCCAGCATATGGGGCAGCACCGCCTGCGCGCAGAACACGCATCCCAGCACATTGATGTTCAGGTACGTGTGCCAGTCCTCCGCCGGCACCTCCCAGAAGGCAGCCCTGTGACGCCAGAGCGCCGCGTTGTTCACCAGGATATCGATGCTTCCGATTTTCCCTTCCGCATCCGCGACGGCCTGCTTCACCGCCGCTTCGTCGCTCACGTCGCACACCTTCGGCAGCACTTTGCCCGGGCATCCGGAAAGCTCCTGTACCACCTGGGCCAGCTTCACCTCATTCATATCCATCAGCAGCACGTTCGCGCCTTCCTTCGCGAAACGGACCGCGCAGGCCCGGCCGATCCCGACCGCGGCTCCCGTCACCAGTACGTTCTTACCCGCAAAACGCATCATATTCAGCTCCTCCTCTTATCTTGAATACTCGAAATCTCCCGCGAACACCAGGGATCCGTCCTTTTTCAGGCCCACGCAGTAGTCCGCCGCGGCCGAGATCTGCACGATATCCGTCCAGGTCTGCACTTCCTGCACGATCTTCTTTTCATAGCCCGCGGCGTATACCCCGCCGTCCGCGCGCAGCGCCATCATATACGAGGGCGCGAGCGACAGTGACACCACGTCGGTCCATCCGTCGGCCATCAGTTCGATCCTGCGCGGCCAGGCGGCCACGGTGCCGTCCGCTTTCACGGCGCCGAATACCTCAAAGAAATACGCGCCGTCCGGATGCCACAGTGTGGTGTCGATATCCACGATATCCGTCCAGTTTTCAAAATCCGGCGTATCGGTGGGTTCGATCTGGAAATACCCGGTTTCCTCTTCCGGGGAAGCGCAGGCAACCGTCCCGTCCTCCATCAGCATGAAAAGGCTGTATTCGTCCTGCGCGATTTTCCGGATGCCGCTCAGGCTCGTCGGCCCATCCGCCGGATACACAAAGCGAAGCGGCGCGTTCGAAATCATCTCACCGCCTTCCGTCACCATGGTGCGGCGCTTGTTGCCGATCGCGTCGCAGCGGATCCCGGATGCGGTTTCCCCGTCCATTCCGTAGGCATACAGGCCGAAAGCCTCGGTGGTGCCGTCTTCGAAGATGCACGCGTATGTGTTCAGCCCCGCGGTCACGGAAACCGCGTTTTCCCAGGAGGCGACCTTTTTGTCAAAGGCCGACGTGGCGTTGATCACCCGCGCGCAGCCTGTCACGGTTCCGTCCTCGCGCAGGGCCAGAAAGCCGGAATCGCCCGCGGAGATCTGCACGATATCCGAAAAGGCGGCCCCGTTCACATCCACATATTCCGCCGGCACCCAGCCGCGGCGCACGGTCCATACGCCGTCCTGCTGGCGCTGCGTGACAAAGCGGTACCAGGTGTTCTCTTTCTTATCCTGCCATACGCTCAGCACATACACGCAGTGCCCTTCCGGCAGGGAATAAATGATCTTTTCGTCCATCCCCTGCCGCACCTTCACGCTTTGCCGGTTGATATACCCGAACCCGGGCGTTTCGGCCCGGGCTGAAAAGATGCCCATGCTCAGCACAAGCACCAGGAATCCGATCCAAATTCTTTTCTTCGTTTCTCTCACATCCTCATTGCGGTTAACGAGTGACCTATGGGGTTTTCAGGAGCCCCGTACTCCTTCCGTACGATCCGCAGGACCGGCTTTGCCGGCCTGAGGAGAATTTTCGCGAAGGTCAGCCTGCCGGCCGGAAGCGAAAATTCACGCATCCGCGTGAGCTACAGCAGCTCCTTCAGGATCAGCTGATGCGAGCGCTGGTTCACTTCCTCATTCACCTCATGCTTGTAATCCGGCATCAGCCAGACCTCTTTTTCCGATTCGATCCGGTTGTAGGCGGCAAACTGCGTGGAAGGCGGGCAGATATTGTCCAGCAGGCCCGTCACCATGACCACCTTCGCGCGGATGCGGTGCGCCAGGTTCTGGTTGTCGATATACCCGAGCCGGGTAAAGAACCAGTCCTCCTTTTCGTGCAGGGGATCGAAATGGCGGAAATAATCCCGGATGCCCTGATAGGCGTTCACGTCCAGATCCATTTCGAACGTGCGCTTGTAATCGCACAGCCACGGCACCTTCGGCACGCACAGCGCGATGCGCTCATCCAGCGCCGCGCAGGCGAAGGACAGTCCGCCGCCCTGCGAGCCGCCCGTGCAGGCCACCCGCTTTTCATCCACTTCCTCCATATCCATCAGGATGCCGGCAAGCTGTGCCGCGTCCAGAAACACGTCCCGGAAGAACAGCTTTTTCGGATCGTCCTCCAGAATGCCGCGCACGATATGCCCGTACACGCTCGGGTTCAGGGAAATGCCCGGATCCTGTGATTTTCCGCCCTGCCCGCGCACATCCATCGCCGCAACAAAGAACCCGGCATAGGCATAGGGCAGCATGGAAAGAAAATTGGGCGCCGCGCCCGTATAGCCGTGGAAGAGCAGCAGTCCCGGGTGTTTTTTGCCGTCCTTCTTTTCCGGGCAGGCGAAATTCGCGTGAATGCGGGCACCGTGCGCGCCGGTATACCACAGATCGCAGCAGCGCACGCCGGGTGAATGAAATGCCGCCTCTTCAAACGTTACCTGCGCGTCGATCGCGCGCATTTCCTTCAGTGAATCATCCCAGAATGCGTCGAAATCCTCCGGACAGGGAGTGATGCCCCGGTATACGCGGAGTTTTTCAACGGACATATCCAGCATCGGCATTGGATAATCAGCTCCTTTCACTCGAACTGCCAGCCCGTCTCCACGGCCTTCAGATTGGCCTGGGCCAGGTCCGCGTGCCGCGCCGAAACCACCTTCTTCATGGCTTCTTCCAGCTCGTCATGGCTCACCACATTGCTTTCGCGGATCATTTTTCCCACCATGATCATATTGGCCAGGGTGGGCACGCCGGCGTCGGCCGCCATTTTGGTGGCGGGGATATAAAACGCGTCCACGTCCGTCCTGCGCACCTTACGCTCGATCAGCGTTGAGTCCACAAAAATCTTTCCGCCCGGCACGCAGCTGTCCTCGTACTTGTCCAGGGAGGGCAGGTTCATCACCATCAGCAGATCCGGACTGGTCACGATCGGAGAGCCGATCGGCGTGTCCGAAAGGATCACGGAACAGTTCGCCGTTCCGCCGCGCATTTCCGGGCCGTAGGAAGGCAGCCAGGAAAGCTGGCGGTTTTCAAGCAGGCCCTTGTAAGCGAGAAATTTGCCGGCAAACAGCACGCCCTGTCCGCCGAACCCGGCAATCAGTATCTGTACAGTCATTCTGCCTGCTCCTTTCTTTCGGCGCTCCTGTCGCGGTACACCCCGAGCGGATAGTAGGGGATCATCTTCTCCTCCACCCACTTGAGCGCGTTCTGCGGCGTCATGCCCCAGTTGGTGGGACAGGAGGAAATCACCTCGATCAGGGAGAATCCCCTGCCTTCCACCTGGTTGCGGAAGGCTTTCAGAATCGCTTTTTCCGCGTTCTTTACGTTTTTCACGTTATTGACTGCCACCCGCTCCAGGTATTCCGGGCCGTCCAGTCCGCTGAGCAGTTCGCACACCTTGATCGGATAGCCGGCGATCTTCACGTCCCTTCCGTAGGGAGAGGTCTGGGTCACCTGTCCGGGCAGGGAGGTGGGCGCCATCTGTCCGCCCGTCATGCCGTAAATGGCGTTGTTCACGAAAATGATCGTGATATTCTCGTTCCTCGTCGCGGCATGCACGGTTTCCGCCATACCGATGGACGCCAGGTCGCCGTCGCCCTGATAGGAAAACACGATATTCTCCGGGCGGGCGCGCTTGAGGCCCGTCGCGACGGCGGGAGCGCGGCCGTGCGCTGCTTCCACCATATCGCAGTTGAAGTAATCATAGGCCATCACGGCGCAGCCGACCGGGGCCACGCCTACGGTGATGCCCTCGATGCCGAGGGTATCGATCGCCTGCGCCACCAGCCGGTGAATGATTCCGTGCGTGCACCCCGGGCAGTAATGCAGGGGGATATCCGCCAGTGCCTTGGGTTTTTCGAAAACGATCATTGCTTTTCACCTCCCGCAAGCTTTTCCAGGGACGCCAGGACCTCTTCGGGAGACGGGATCATGCCGCCCACCCGGCTGCAGAGCGATACCGGACGCGCGCACTCGACGGCGAGCCGCACATCCTCGATCATCTGGCCCATCGAGAGCTCCACGCTCAGGAAGGCCTTCATGCGTCCCGCCGCGGCGCGGAAAGCGTCCTTCGGGAACGGCCACAGCGTGATCGGACGGATCATGCCCGCCCTGATGCCGCGTTTGCGCGCTTCCACGATCGCGTTTTTCGATACGCGGGCCGCGATGCCGAACGCCGCCACACAGTACTCCGCGTCCTCCATCATGAATTCTTCCCAGCGGCACTCCTTCGCCTCCGCCTGCGCGTAGCGCTCAAAGCGCGCAAGGTTCGTTTCTTCCAGTTTCTCCGGTTTCAGGTACAGCGAATTGATGATATTGTGCGGCCGCTGTCCGTGCGTGCCGGTGACGGCCCATGGCTTTTCGACGGCTTTCGCCTCGTGCTCGCCGAATACGACCGGCTCCATCATCTGGCCCATGGTGCCGTCCGCCAGCAGCATGGCCGGCATCCGGTATTCGTCTGCCAGGTCAAACGCCAGCGCAGTCAGATCGGCCATTTCCTGTACGGAGGAAGGCGCCAGCACGATCAGGTGGTAGTCCCCGTGCCCGCCGCCTTTGGTGGCCTGGAAATAATCGGACTGGGAGGGCTGAATGCCGCCCAGACCGGGCCCGCCGCGCTGCACGTTCACGATCAGCGCCGGCAGATCGGCGCCCGCGATATAGGAGATCCCCTCCTGCTTCAGGCTGATCCCGGGGCTGGAGGAAGAGGTCATCACCCGCAGGCCCGCGGAAGCGACGCCGTACACCATATTGATCGCCGCGATCTCGCTCTCCGCCTGCAGGAACACGCCGTTCATCTTGGGCAGGCGCTTGGCCATGTACGCAGTCAGCTCCGTCTGCGGCGTGATCGGGTAGCCGAAATAGTGCCGGCAGCCCGCGCGCAGCGCCGCTTCGGCGATCGCTTCGTTTCCCTTCATCAATACCTTGTCCATGCCGCTTCCCTACCTTTCCACCGTAATGACACAGTCAGGACACATCGTCGCGCAGCAGGCGCAGCCGATGCATTTTTCCTGATCCGTGATTTCCGCGGGAAAATGCCCGCGTGCGTTGATCTTTTCCTTCGCGATACGCAGGATTCCGCGCGGGCAGGCGTCCACACACAGCCCGCAGCCCTTGCATCTGTCCGCGTCAAAGGTTACCTTCGCCATCATCCTGTCCCTTCTTTCTTTATCTGTTGCTTTCAAACGGACGCGCCTGCAGCTTCAGCGGAAACACGTTATCCATATCAAGCTGTTCCGCGATGCGCGCCTCCGCGCAGGTCATTTTGATTTCAAGCCCCGTCATGGCGGAAAGTCTCTGCGCTTCCCCGGCCGATCGCAGCACGTCCTCCGGCACGGTCTCCGCCCCCAGGTTGGAATTGTTCGCGATGCAGGTGAACGGGATGCCGCCCGCATCTTCGATCTCCCGCATTACTTCCAGCGCTTCTTCCGCGCGCCGCGTCAGCGGGCGGTAAAAATTCACCACGAAAACCATTTCATAGTCATTTTCCGCCAGAATATACGGGGTGTACCGTCCCAGTGCCAGCGCGCCGCGGTCGTCGCCGCCGATATCGAATACCGCTTTTTCCTCCCGGCGCTCCACCAGCGCGTAAATGTCCTGCGGCAGCGCGGGAAAATCCACATTGCTGTTCGCGTAGGGAGAGGAAATCAGCCGGATGCCTGCTTTTTCAAGATCGTCCGCCGAATCCTTGGTGCGGTAGTAGGGGTTCACGATGTCCAGATCGCATATTGCGGTCTTCTCTCCCCTGCCGTGCAGATACAGCGCCCAGTTCACGGCGATATTGGTCTTGCCGGAGCCGTAGTGCCCCGCGAACAGCGTCACCCGCCGGAATCCGAAATTCCGCATGCTCAGACCTTCATGCACCAGTGATGCGTGTCCTCGATCCTGCCCCACTGGATGCCGGTCATCGTATCGTACAGCTTCTGGGTCACGGGACCGATTTTGTTGCCGCACACGGTGTATTCCTTACCCAGGTAGAACAGCTTCCCGATGGGCGATACCACCGCCGCCGTACCGGTCCCCCAGGCTTCCTCCAGCCTGCCGTCTGCCGCCGCCGCGAAGAGCTCGTCCACGCTGAGCAGGCGCTCCTCTACCGTATAGCCCCATTCCTTCAGCAGTTCAATGCAGCTTTTGCGCGTAATGCCGGGCAGCACGCTGCCGGTCAGCTTCGGCGTCACGATTTTGCCGTCGATCTTGAACATCACGTTCATGGAGCCGACTTCCTCGATGTATTTACGCTCCACGCCGTCCAGCCACAGCACCTGGGTGTAGCCGTTCTTTTCGGCCCGCTCGCCCGCGCGCAGGCTGGCGCCGTAGTTGCCGCCGCATTTCGCGTATCCTGTCCCGCCGCGCACCGCGCGCACGTCCTCCGATTCGATGGAGATCTTGACCGGGTTGAGGCCCTCGGCGTAGTACGCGCCCACCGGAGAGGTGATGATCACAAACAGCGCGTGATGCACCGCGTGTACGCCCAGGTGCGGGTCATTGCCCAGCAGGAACGGACGGATGTAAAGGCTTGCTCCTTCCTGGTGCGGCACCCAGTCGCGTTCCACGTCCACAAAGGTCCTGATGATATCCAGGCACCCTTCCTCGTCCAGCTGGGGCAGGCAGAGGCGCTCCGCCGAATTGTTCAGGCGGCGTACATTTTCCATCGGGCGGAACAGCTGTATGCTGCCGTCCGCGAGGCGGTATGCCTTCATGCCCTCGAAAATCTCCGCGCCGTAGTGCAGCGCCGTGCAGGCCGGATGCAGCGGCAGCGGTCCGAAGGGAACGATGCGTCCGTCGTGCCAGCCCTGTCCCTCGTCATAATCCATCAGGAACATATGGTCGGTAAAGATTCTGCCGAAACCGAGCTTGCTCTCGTCCGCCGGTTTTGCCGCCGGGGCCGTGGTCTTCGTGATGCTGATCGGATACTTCATCGTTTCTTCTCCTTTACAGTTTATTTCGTTGTATTTTCCCGCTGGTTGTCTTTGGCAGCTCAGAACGGAATACAATCAGACGCGGATACTTGTAAGGCGCCGTATGCTGTTTCACGTAATCCTGAATTTCCTTTTTCAGCGCCTCGGTGCCTTCCTTCCCCGGCACCAGCACAATGGAAGCCTTGACGATCTGTCCCCGCACCTCGTCCGGAGCCGCGGATACGCCGCACTCCAGCACATAGGGCAGTTCCATGATCACGTTTTCGATTTCAAACGGTCCGATGCGGTATCCGGAGGATTTGATCACGTCGTCCACCCGGCCCACATACCAGTGATAGCCGTCCTCGTCGCGCCAGGCCGTATCCCCGGTGTGGTACCATCCGTCGTGCATGCACTCGCGGGTCTTTTCCTCATCCCGGTAATAGCCGGAAAACAGGCCGCAGGGAATGCCGTTTGAAATGTCAAAGCAGATTTCGCCCACCTCGCCGGTCGGCACTTCCTTTCCGTCCGGATCCAGCAGCGCGATATGATACAGCGGCACCGGGCGTCCCATCGATCCGATGCGGGTGGTGGAGCCGGCCAGGTTCGCCAGCGCCACCGTGGTTTCGCTCTGGCCGAAGCCTTCCATGATCTGCAGGCCGGTGGCTTTTTCAAACTGCCGGTACACCTCCGGGTTCAGCGCCTCGCCCGCCGTGGTCATATGCTCGATGGTGCTCAGATCGAACCGGGACAGATCCTGCTTGATCATCATGCGCAGGATGGTGGGCGGCGCGCAGAAGGTGGTGATGCCGTATTTTTTGAACATCGGCAGGATATCCGCCGCGTCGAAACGGTCAAAATCATATACGAACAGCGGCGCCTCGCACAGCCACTGACCGTACAGCTTGCCCCAGGCGCACTTGGCCCAGCCGGAATCGGCGATGGTCAGGTGCAGCCCGTCCGGGTCCACGCAGTGCCAGTAGCGCGCGGTGATGAAATGCCCCAGCGGATAGCGGTAATTGAGCATCGCCGTCTTGGGATTGCCCGTCGTGCCGGAGGTGAAATACATCAGCATGATATCGTCCCCGCGCGCGTAATCCGCCGGTTTTTCAAAACGCCCGGTAAACAGGCCGTACTCGCTGTTGAAATCGCGCCAGCCGTCCCTGGTGCCGTTCACCATGATCTTTGTCTCAAGCGTCGGGCAGTTCGCCGCGGCCTTGTCCACCTCATTGCTCGTTTCCCCGTCCGCCGTGCACACCACGGCCTTGATGCCGGCCTTGTTGATGCGGTAGGTGATGTCGTGCTCCTTGAGCAGGTAGGTGGCCGGGATCGCGATGGCCCCGATTTTGTGCAGCGCCATCATGCAGTACCAGAACTGGTAATGCCGCTTGAGGATCAGCATCACGCGGTCGCCGCGCCGGATGCCCAGGGACAGGAAATAATTCGCCGTCTGGGAGGAGGCGCGCTTCATTTCCGCGAAGGTGATGCGCTTTTCCTCTTTGTCGCGGCTGATGTGCAGCATGGCCGTTTTGTCCGGATGCAGCGTGCCCATGCGGTCGATCACGTCAAAGGCAAAATTGAAGCTGTTCTCGTTGCGGAAGGAGATGGATTCCAGCTCCCCGTTTTCCTTTTCCACGGGCACCACGAAATCCTCCCAGATGCGCTTTTCGTGGGTCTGCGGTTTCTTGGGCGGAATGGGCACCGTGATGATATCCGAGGCCGTCGCCGCGGCGCCCACGGGGTCCGGTTCGCCCAGGGGATTGAGCACGATCGCGTAAAAGAAGCAGTCCGCGTTGTCGATCGCGATCATGCCGTGCGGCGTGGAGGAATCAAAGTAAATACTGTCGCCCTCGTGCAGCACCTCGATATGGTTGCCTACCTGCACCTTCAGGGTGCCGGAAATCACCAGATCGCACTCCTGGCCTTCGTGGGTGGTCAGCTCGATCGGCGCCTGCTGGGCTTTCTGGCTGTATACGGAGCGGACGTACAGCGGCTCCGCGATCCTGTTTTTGAAGGACGCGGCCAGGTTGTAATACACCATTCCGTGCGCCTGCTCAATACGCTGCCCGGAACCCTTCCTGGTCAGCGTATAGCCGGCAAGCCGCGGGCTGGCGCCTTCGATCAGGTCCGTCACGTCCACGTTGAGCGCCTGCGCGCAGGTGTAGAGAAACGCGAAGTTCAGGTCATTCCGGCCCATTTCGCAGTCGATGTATTCCTGCAGGGTCACGCCCGTTTTCTGGGCCATTTCCTGTTCCGAAAAGCCTTCGATTTCACGCAGCGTACGGATGCGCTGTGAAATATCCTGCAGTTTGTTTTCAAGCCCGGTCGCCTTCATTCCTGCCTCCTGCTCAAAAAACAGTCCGTCCCAAAGAATTTCCTTGAGACGGACTGTTCGTTTTCAGCCCGCGGTACCACTCAAATTGCATCCTGAGATGCCGCTCATCGGGCGCCTGCGCGCCCCGCGCCGTAACATGGCGCACACGGGGGGTTCTACGGGAACGGGTTCCTTTCTTCCCCCGGCTCGGAAGCTACAGCGGCGGTTCCCCATCGGACGGTTCGCACCTGCCCCGTCTCTCTGTGCCCGGTTTCCCGCGCCCTCTTCGTCACAGCCTTTGGAACATGAGTATTGTACCATATCTCGCCGAAATTGCAAGCCGTTTTTCGTTTGCTTTCGCGCCTGCGCGCTCAAAATACAGGAAATATGCAAAGGCGCTACAGCAGGTTCCGCTGGATCTTTCCGGAAATGGTCTTGGGCAGTTCGTCGCGGAACACCACTTTCCGCGGGTATTTGTAGGGTGCCGTGTGGCTCTTCACGTAATCCTGGATCTCTTTCTTCATTTCCTCGGTGCCTACCGTGCCCTTTGTGAGCACGATGCTCGCCTTCACGATCTGCCCGCGGATCTCGTCCGGCTCCGCGGATACACCGCACTCCAGCACATAGGGCAGCTCCATGATGACGCTTTCGATCTCGAACGGTCCGATGCGGTAACCGGAAGATTTGATCACGTCGTCCACCCGGCTCACGTACCAGAAATAACCGTCCTCATCCCGCCACGCGGTATCCCCGGTGTGATACATGCCGTCGTGCCACGCGTCCCGGGTCTTCTCCGCGTCCCGGTAGTACTCGCGGTACAGCCCGCAGGGCACGGTTTTATCCGTCCGGATCACGATTTCGCCCACTTCGCCGTTGGCCACCGGGTTGCTGTCCGCGTCCACGATATCCACGTCGTACTGCGGGTTCG
>CADBNX010000172.1 GCA_902796115.1 uncultured Eubacteriales bacterium | reverse complement strand
GGCGGAGCTTCTGCGCCGGGGCGAGAGCGTCGAAAAGGTGCACCGTGTGACCATGATCACGGAGCTTTTCCTGGAGAGCATCCGCCGCATTACGGACATGGAAAAAACGCTTGCCGCCGCGCCCGGGGACGCCGGAGTACTGCGGGAAGCGAAGAAAATGGGCTTTTCGGACGCGTACACCGCGCAGCTCTGGGGATGCCGCGAGACGGAGATTTACGCCCTGCGCAGGGAAAAGGGCATCGTGCCGGTATTCCGCATGGTGGATACGCTGCACACCGGAAAATACATTGCCTACCTTTATGCGAGCTATCACGGAAAAAACGATTCCATCCTGACGGAGCGCAAAAAGATCGCGGTGCTGGGCGCCGGGCCCATCCGCATCGGACAGGGGGTGGAATTCGATTATTCCACCGTACACGCGGTGCAGACCATCCGGCGCGCGGGGTACGAATCGATCATCATCAACAACAATCCGGAAACCGTGTCGACGGACTATACCACGGCGGACAAGCTGTATTTTGAGCCCCTGACGCCGGAGGACGTGATGGCGATCCTCGATTTCGAGCATCCGGAGGGCGTGATCGCCTCCCTGGGCGGACAGACCGCGATCAACCTGGCGCAGCCGCTGATGGAACGCGGCGTAAAAATCATCGGTACGGACTGCGAAGCCATCGAACGGGCGGAGAACCGGGACAGCTTCGAGCATATCCTGCAGGAACTGAAGATCCCGCAGCCCGAGGGGCGGGCGGTGACGCATATCGAGGAGGGCGTGCGCGCGGCACGGGAGATCGGCTACCCGGTGCTGGTGCGGCCGAGCTTCGTGCTGGGCGGGCGCGCCATGCAGATCGTGGGCAACGAGGAACAGCTGCGCCGGTATCTGGAGAACGCCGTGGCGATCGACGCGGACAAGCCGGTGCTGGTGGATAAATACATCCGCGGCAAGGAAGTGGAGGTGGACGCCATCTGCGACGGACGGGACGTATTCGTGCCCGGCATCATGGAGCTGGTGGAGCGCACAGGCATCCACTCCGGCGATTCCATTTCCGTGTATCCCGCATTTTCCATCAGCAACCGGGTGAAGGGCGTCATCCTGCAGTACGCGAAAAAGCTGGGCCTGGGCATCGGCATCATCGGGCTGTACAACATCCAGTTCATTGTGGATGAAAAGGAGGACGTGTACATCATCGAGGTGAACCCGCGCTCCTCCCGCACGGTCCCCTTCCTGAGCAAGGCGACCGGCTGGTCGCTGGCGGACATCGCCACCGAGGTGATCCTCGGGAAGAGCCTGAAAGAGCAGGGCTTCTTCGACCTCTACCCGGAGGAGAAGAAACGCTTTTATGTGAAGGTGCCGGTATTCAGCTTCAACAAAATCAAAGGCATCGACGCGTACCTGAGCCCGGAAATGAAATCCACCGGCGAGGCGATCGGCTATGACGACCGGCTGAACCGCGCGCTCTACAAAGCGCTGCAGGCGGCGGGCATGCGGCTGCAGAACTACGGCACGGTGCTGGCCACCATCGCGGACCGGGACAAGGAAGAAGCGCTTCCGCTCATCCGCCGTTTCTACGCGCTGGGCTTCAACATCGAGGCGACGAGCGGGACCGCGAAATTCCTGAAGGAGCGGGGCATCCGCACCCATACGCTGAAGAAGATCAGCGAGGGCAGCGACGAGATCCCGGAGAGCATCCGGCAGGGGCATGTGGCCTATATCATCAACACCCGGGAAATCGGCGGGCTGGATTCGGAGAGCGACGGTCTGCAGATCCGCCGCTGCGCCACGGAGAACAACGCGACGATCTTTACCAGCCTTGATACCGTGCGCGTGCTGCTGGACGTGCTGGAGGAAACGACCCTGACCATTTCGACCATCGACGCGCCCGGGTCGGGGGAGGGAAAATGAAGCAGCTTGAGGCAGTCATCACCCGGAACGAGCCGCTGACGGCGCAGGTGTTCCGGATGGTGCTGGAGAGTCCCGACATGGAACGGATGAAACCGGGGCAGTTTGTGAATATCCGCCCGGAAGGGCTTTTCCTGCGCCGACCCATATCCGTGTACGATTCGGAAGAAGGGCGGCTGACCCTTGTGTACAAGACCGTGGGAAAAGGCACGGCGCAGATGAGCCGCATGAAGACCGGGGAAAAACTCGATCTGCTCACGGGGCTGGGAAACGGCTATGACCTGAGCGTATCCGGGGAGGCTCCGCTGCTGCTTGGAGGCGGCGTGGGCGTGCCCCCGCTCTACCTGCTGGCAAAGCGGCTGCGCGAGGCGGGAAAGCAGGTAAGCGCGGTGCTGGGCTTCAATACGGCGGCGGAGGTGTTCTGCGAGGCGGAATTCGCCTCTCTCGGCTGTCGGGTGACTTTGGTGACGGCGGACGGCACAAAGGGAAGGAAAGGCTTCGTGACGGACGCGCTGCCGCCCTCTTACAGCCATTACTACGCCTGCGGGCCGGAAGCCATGCTGCGCGCGGTGTACCGCACGGCGGAGGGCAGCGGGCAGTTCAGCCTGGAGGAACGCATGGGCTGCGGCTTCGGGGCGTGCATGGGCTGCACCTGCAGAACGGTTTCGGGGCCCAAACGCATCTGCCGCGAGGGGCCGGTGCTGCGGAAGGAGGAGATCGTGTGGGAAGACTGACGGTGGACCTGTGCGGCACCGAGATCGACAACCCTGTGATCCCCGCGAGCGGGACCTTCGGCTACGGGTATGAATTCGCCGCATGGTACGATATCAACTGCCTGGGCACGTTTTCCTTCAAGGGCACCACGAGGGAGGAACGCTTCGGCAATCCGACCCCGCGCATCGCGGAATGCCCGGCGGGCATGCTCAACGCGGTGGGGCTGCAGAACCCGGGCGTGGAAAAGGTGATCCGGGAGGAACTGCCGAAGCTGAAAACCGTGTTCCGGAAAAAGGTGATCGCGAACGTGAGCGGCTTCAGCACGGAGGAATACGCGGATACCTGCGCGCGGCTGGACGGAGAGGAACAGGTGGGGTGGCTTGAGGTGAACATCTCCTGCCCCAATGTGCACGGCGGCGGCATGAGCTTCGGTACGGATCCGAAGGCCGCGGCGGAGGTGACGCGCGCGGTGAAGCGCGTGACGAAAAAACCCGTCATCATGAAGCTGAGTCCGAACGTGGGGGACATCACCATGATCGCCCGCGCGTGCGCGGACGCGGGGGCGGACGCTGTCAGTCTGATCAATACGCTGCAGGGCATGCGGATCGATCTGAAAACGCGCCGGCCGGTGCTGAAAAACACCTTCGGCGGGCTGAGCGGGCCGGCGGTTTTCCCCGTGGCCCTGCGCATGGTGTACCAGACGGCGAGGGCCGTGTCCGTGCCCGTGATCGGCATGGGCGGCGTCACGAGCGCCGAGGATGTGCTGGAAATGATGATGGCCGGTGCCGCCGCGGTGGAAGTGGGCGCCGCGAACCTGACGGATCCCTGCGCGTGCCGGGACATCATCGGCGCGCTGCCGGGCGTGATGGACCGCTGCGGCATTCGGGAACTGAAGGAACTGAGGAGGCGGGAAGCTTGAAGAAGGACGTGATCATCGCCTGTGATTTCGCGGGCAGGGAGCAGACGCTTTCGTTTCTGGACCGCTTTTCGGGACGGAAGCCCTTTGTGAAGATCGGCATGGAACTGTTTTACGCCGAAGGGCCGCAGATTGTGCGGGAAATCAGGCGGCGGGGCCACCCCGTGTTTCTGGATCTGAAGCTGCACGACATCCCGAACACGGTGAAGAAGGCCATGAGCGTGCTGCGTGACCTGGACGTGGAAATCTGCAACCTGCACGCGGCGGGCACCGTGCGCATGATGGAAGCGGCGCTTGAGGGACTGACGAGGAGCGACGGAACGCGGCCGAAGCTGATCGCCGTGACGCAATTGACCAGTACGGATGAAACGGCGCTGCGGGAGGAGCTGTGGATCGACCATCCGATGCGCGATACCGTGATGCATTACGCGCGCAGCGCGAAAAAGGCGGGGCTTGACGGGGTGGTGTGCTCCCCGCTGGAAGCGAAGAGCGTGCATGAAGCATGCGGGGCCGATTTCCTGACCGTGACGCCCGGCATCCGTTTCGCGGGCGGCGAAGCGGGCGATCAGAAGCGCGTCATGACGCCGTCCGACGCGCGGGCGCAGGGCTGCGATTATATCGTGGTAGGCAGGCCGATCACGGCGGCGGCGGATCCTGCGGAGGCTTACGAGCGCTGCCTGCGGGAATTCGCGAAACCTGACGGAGAAACCTGACGGGTTTCCGGTTTCGGAACACACCAAAGATAAAGAACTGATATTGCGGAGGAGCCTATGACCAGAGAAGAAATCAACCGACTGATCGCGCGGGACCTTTTGAAGATCGGGGCGGTGTTTTTCCGCCCGGACGAGCCCTTTACCTGGGCCAGCGGCATCAAAAGCCCCGTATACTGCGACAACCGACTCACGCTGACCGCGCCCGATGTGCGCGGAGACGTTGAAAACTGCCTGAGCGCGGTGATCCGGGAGGAGTATCCCGACGCGGAAGTGCTGATGGGCACCGCCACGGCGGGCATCGCGCACGCTGCCATCACGGCGCATCTGATGGGGCTCCCGATGGGCTACGTGCGCGGCGGGGCGAAGGACCACGGGCGCAAAAACCAGATCGAGGGCGATCTGAAACCGGGCCAGAAGACGGTGGTGGTGGAGGATCTCATCTCCACGGGCGGAAGCGTGCTGGAAGCGGTGGAAGCGCTGCGGGAAGCGGGCGCGCAGGTACTGGGCATCGCGAGCATCTTTACCTACGGCATGAAAAAGGGCATCGAACGCCTGAAGGAAGCCGGCGTAAAGAATGTGTCGCTTACGAACTTTGACGTGATCGCGCAGGAAGCCGCGCGCACGGGGAGCATCCGGCCGGATGACATCGCCCGCCTGCTGCGTTTCAGGGACAACCCGTCGGATGAGAGCTGGAGGGAAGCATGAGCCGATCTGTGATCGATGTGCCGGATCTGAGCCTGGAAGAGATCAGCGCGCTGATGGACACGGCGGAGGAGATCATCGCGCGCCCGGACGATTTTGCGGACGCCTGCCGCCGGAAGAAGCTGGCCACGCTGTTTTTCGAGCCGAGCACCCGCACGCGGCTCAGCTTTGAAGCGGCCATGTACGAGCTGGGCGGGCAGGTGCTGAGCGTGACCGGGGCGGGCACCAGCAGCGCCGCCAAGGGCGAAAGCGTGGCGGACACGGCGCGCACGGTATCCTGCTACGCGGATATCATCGCGATGCGCCATCCCAGGGAAGGCGCGGCGCTGGTCGCGGCGAGGAGCGCCACGGTGCCGGTCATCAACGCCGGCGACGGCGGACACTGCCATCCCACCCAGACGCTGGCGGACCTGCTGACCATCCGCCGGGAAAAGGGACGGCTCGGAAACCTGACGGTGGGACTTTGCGGCGACCTGAAATTCGGACGCACGGTGCACTCCCTTCTGAACGCGATGAGCCGGTACGAGGGGCTGCGCTTCGTGCTGATCAGCCCCGAGGAACTGAAGGTGCCCAGCTACGTGAAATCCGACGCGCTGAAAAAGAAACAGATCCCCTATACGCAGACCACGAGCCTGGAGGACGCGATCGGGGAACTGGATATCCTGTATATGACCCGCGTGCAGAAGGAGCGTTTCTTCAACGAGGAGGATTACCTGCGCCTTCGCGACAGCTATATCCTGACGCCGGAGAAACTGAAAAACGCGAAAAAGGATCTGTGCATCATGCATCCGCTGCCCCGCGTGAATGAGATCAGCGTGGCGGTCGACCGGGACCCGCGCGCCTGCTATTTCAAACAGGTGCTCAACGGAAAATACATGCGCATGGCGCTGATACTGCTGCTGCTCGGACTGACGGGGAAGGGGGATCGGGCATGAACGTGGATTCCATCCGCGACGGGATCGTGATCGACCATATCACGGCCGGAAACGGCATGAAGCTGTATAAACTGCTCGGGCTGGACGGGCTGGACGTGCCGGTGGCGATGATCACCAAGGTGAATTCCCGCAAGCTGGGCAAAAAGGACATCATCAAAATCGACGCGGATATCAGGGTGGATACGGACGTGATCGGCTACGCGGATCCGGGCGCGACGGTCAATATCATCCGCGACGGCTGCCTTGCGGAAAAGCAGCGCATCGGCCTGCCGCCGACGCTGACCAACGTGCTCAAATGCAAAAACCCGCGCTGTATCACTTCCTGCGAGCAGGAGATCGACCAGGTATTCCGTCTGACGGATCCCGAAAAACGGGAATACCGCTGCCTGTACTGCGAGGCGAAGGCGGCAAATTTGTAGCAGTGAAATACAGGCTATCTTATGAAACGGAGCCGACTTTTAGTCTATGGGAGAGAGTTGAAATGATCATCTTAAAAAAACTGGATCCGAAGAATCAAGAACAATGCGGGATCTTCAGGCAGCTTATGTGTTTGTACAGCCATGAACTGGACAGGCAGCTTGGGCAGAAAACACCGGAGGATATGCTGGATAAGTGGATACAAAGCATCATCAATACCGAAAGCCTGTCATCAAAGAGATATCTGTACATTGCGGAACAAGACGCACAAGCCGTCGGTTTCTTTTATGGCAAAGTGGATTGCGAAGAAGATCGCGGCAAAGCCCGTCCTGGATGGGGATATGTGATGGAGTTCTTTGTTATTGAACAGCTGCGAAGAAGAGGGATCGGGACTGCCATGTACCATGAACTTGAATCATTATTCCGTCATGACGGAGCAAGCTGCTTCTATTTGACAGCAAATTCTGCTGGCGGAAAACCGTTCTGGATGGCTCAGGGATTCTCAGGGACCGGAACAGTTTCGCCTGAAAACGGACTTGAACTGTTGGAAAAAAGACAGTGAAATCGGACGAAGGTGTTCCTCCAAATCAGTAGAAAAGTTCACCTGAGGAAGGAAAGCAAAAAAGCCCACTCGGTACAGGTGCGCTTTTCTGCTTGTGATTGATTGCTGATGTAACGAATCAGATCAATACTATCCGTGCAGAACAATGATATTCGGATTGCAGTTGAGTCACAGATCTGCTTGAAACAGGGTGAGAAACTCGGAAGGCGTATAAGCCGCAACTTTGCTTTTTTTGAAATCACGGGTGTTTCGGGTAATGATGCAGTCCGCATGCAAACGCTCGGCGGTCGCTGCCTGCACGGCATCTTCGAAATCATCCCATCTCATTGCTGCCGCATTTGCTATGTCCGTAATACTGCAATCCGCAAAACGGAAAATTAGTGCCATTTTTCTGAAAACATCCTCGATTCCCGATGGGTCAAGTTCTTTCCGCATGATATAAACGAGGTTTGCGAATGTCAATGCGGATACAAAGCCTTCTGCCCGGTCAATCTCACACAGTTTCCATATTTTTGAGGAGTCCGCGGCATGGGGTTCCCGCCTTTGAAGAACATCAAGAACGATGTTTCCGTCAATCAGCAGTCTCATACTTTTTCTTCAGGCTTTCCGCTTTTGTCTGCTCGAGTTCTGCCGTGCCTGTCAGAATACCGGTCAGGGAATCCGTCAGCGACGATACAGCAGTGTTCCGGGGAATAAAACGTCCTATTTCACGGCCGTTTTTGGTAACAATGACCTCTTTGCCGGATATGACCATGCTCATATACCGGCCAAAGTTGTTTTTCATCTCAGTTGCCGTTGCCGTTGCTTCAACCATCCGGGTCACCTCCTTACATATTGACTATTTATATTATAAATGATTTTAGCTGATATTGCAAGTGTTATTGATCACGTCCTGTATCTCTGTGTGAAAACCCTTTTGTATTGCCGATGATTTGTCGACTGTGTAAGATTGCTTAAAAACACGAACATTATATTCCGAACGTTCGGATTTAATCGGAATTATAACAAATCGAAACAATTTGGCAATTGACAATGTTCGTAAATTAGAGTATCATTAACCGTCTTTCCGGAAAGGAAAGCAGGAGGACGGTATGAGGAAAGTCGGGATCGTGATGGGGAGCGACAGCGACCTGCCGGTGGTTCGCAAAGCGGCGGACATGCTGCGGGCGTTCGGGATTCCCTTTGAAACGCATGTCTATTCGGCGCACCGCACGCCGGAAGAGGCACGCGCTTTCGCGCGGGGCGCGCGGGAGGCGGGCTTCGGCGTGCTGATCGCCGCGGCGGGCATGGCGGCGCATCTTGCGGGAGCGCTGGCGGCCAATACCACGCTGCCGGTCATCGGCATTCCCTGTCAGGGCGCGTGCCTGGAGGGGATCGACGCGCTGCTGAGCACGGTGCAGATGCCCACGGGCATTCCGGTGGCGACGGTGGCGATCAACGGCGGCGGGAACGCGGCGCTGCTCGCGGCGCAGATCCTTGCCGTGGAGGACGCGGAACTGGCGGAGAAGCTTGATCGGAAGCGGGCGGAGGACGCCCGGAAGGTGCTGGAGAAGGACGCGGCGATCGCGGAAAAAATGGCTGAATAACCGGAACGGAAGGTGTTCAGGGGCTCTTCCGGAACGGCGGAAAGCGTTGCTGTTCACGGGGAGAGTAAGGCAATATGCTGTAAGCATAGCCCTAAAGCAACATGATCAAACCGAGTGTAGAACCATTGACGCATGACTTGCAAGGGGAGTGCAGAGGGGGAACCCCCTCTGCGTTCCATCATCATACAGCGGCTCTGCCGTTGTATGATGGAAAATCGCTCTGCGATTTTCATACCTTGACGCAAGGCACATGCACGAGGAAAACAGTTTCGAGATTCGCCTGCGAATCTCGTCCTGGCTTTCCGAAGGGCTTGGGCCTTGTGCAGGGGGGAACGCGGGGGGTACGGGTACCCACCCGCGGTCACTGTTCACCCCGTGAACAGTGACGTATAATGGACATATCCTGAGAAATGGGAGGAATGAACCGTGGAAGACCTCTGGCTGACGCTGCAGACCTACTGGTGGGTGATCCCCGTCGCCGTCGCGGCGATTTTCGTGCTGGTCAAGCTGGTGCCGCGCTATATCATCGCGCCGCCGGATACGGCCATGATCATATCCGGCATCATCCGCCGGAATTATAAGGTGCGCAATCCGGACGGGACCGTATCCGTGAAAAAGTTCGGCTACCGCATCGTGCGCGGCGGCGCCACGTTTTATGTGCCCGCCATCCAGCGCATCGACAAGCTGGACATGTGCCTGATGCAGGTGGACATCAAAACGGCGCAGCCGGTGCCCACCAAGGAGTATATTTCCGTGCTGGTGGACGCGGTGGCGAACATCAAGATCGGTTCGGACGATCTGTCGATCGCCACGGCCGCGGAACAGCTGCTGCACTACGACGCGGGCCAGATCAAAGCCCTGGCCAAGGACGTGCTGGAAGGCAACATGCGTGAGATCATCGGTACGATGACCATCGCGGAACTGGTGCAGAACCGCGACAAGTTCGCGCAGGAATCCATCAAAGCCGCCATGGCCGATATGAGCAACATGGGGCTTGAGATCATCAACCTGACCATTCAGAACTTCGCCGACAAGGACGGCCAGGTGATCGAAACGATGGCGACGCGGAATATTGTGGAAAAAGAGCGCGAGGCCGCCGTCGCCCGCGCCGCCGCGGAGCAGGAGTCGCACAAAGCCCGGGTGGAAGCCGACGCCGTGATGGCGGAGCAGGACAAGCAGCTGGCCATGCTGCAGGCCGGCTACAAAATCGAGGCCGATCAGGAAAAGGCCAAGGCGGACGAAGCCTACCGCATCGAACAGGAGCGCGTGCGCAAGACCTATGAAGCGGAGCATGCCGCGGCGGACCTGACCCGTCTTGAAAAGGAAACGGAACTGAAAAAACAGGAGGTCGCCATCGAGCGCGAACGCCTGAACGTGGAAATCCGTGAAAAGGCCGCCGCTGAGAAGGACGCCAGGATCTTCGAAGCGGAAGCCGAAAAGTTCGAGCGCCAGGCGAAGGCGGACGCGCAGCTCTACGAATCCGAGAAAGAGGCGGAAGCCATCCGTCAGCGCGGAGACGCGGAAGCCGAGGCCATCCGGAAAAAGGCGGAGGCCATGCAGCTGTACGGCCAGGCAGCCATGCTGGAAATGGTGGTGGAGAAACTGCCCCAGATCGCCCAGGCCGTCAGCGAGCCGCTGAGCAAGACGGAGAAGATCATCCTGTTCGGGGAAGGCGGCGCCTCTTCGATGGCCCGCGATACCGCGGGCACGATGCTGCAGACCTTCGAAGCGGTCAGGGACACCGTGGGGCTGGATATCCCCAAACTGCTCCGGAGCGTCGCTACCGGCGGCCTTGTCGGGAAGGCCGCGCCGGAAGAGGGGAAAGAGGCTCCCGCTCCGGAAGAACCGAATCAGAAATAACGGAAGGACAAGACCATGAAAAAATCATTTCTTTTGCTGCTGATCTTTGCCGCGGCGTTCCTGCTTTTCACCTGCCTTGCCGTCACGGTGGACAGGGGAAGCTTTACCCCGCAGCCCGCGGGTGAAGCCGCGGAGGCGCTGGCCGCCGGAGAAACCGCGGCCGAAACCGTCGGACAGGAAACGGCTGTGGGCTTTTCCGCGCTGAATTTCCGCGTGCAGGAGAAGCTCGGATACCGGAACAGCTTTTACAAAGCGTCCAAATACCTCGGTTATCTTGCCATCCTTTCAGGCTGCGCGCTGCTCGCCTGGACCTGCCTGCAGGCGCTGCGCCGCAGGTCCCTGTTCCGGGTGGATTCGGACCTGAAAGCGGCATCCGTGATGATCGTGTGCCTGGCGGTCTGCTATATCCTGTTTGAAAAGCTGGCGCTCAATATGCGCCCTGTCATCATCGATCTTCACGAAGGGCTCGAGGCCTCCTACCCCTCCACGCACACGCTGCTGGGATGCTGCCTGTTCGGCGGCGCGGCAGTCTTCGTCCTGCGGCGTTTCGCGGGAAAGCCGTTCGCAAAGCCCGCCGCGGCGCTGCTTGTGCTCTGTGCCGCAGCGACGGTGGCGTGCCGGCTGCTTTCCGGCGTGCACTGGCTGACGGATATCATCGGCGGCCTGCTGCTTTCCGCGTGCCTTGTGAGCCTGATGTGCGCGGTGAGGGACAGAATCGATGCACGAAAAGCCCTTTGAACTGATTGAAAAACGCCTGCGTGAACTGGCCGGCAGGGACGGCAGATACCGTTATGCCGGCTTTTTCAGTGAACAGGAGCTGGCGCTGTTTGAGTCCCTGCGCCGCAGGGAGGGCTGGGACGCGTCCTCCTTCGGCGGGTATCCGGACGCCGAGCGGCGCATGGTGCGCTTCGGCAGCGAGGAAGCGCTCGGTTACGAGGAGCCCTGGCCGATCGCCTGCGTACTGGTCACGCCTGCCGCGGGGCGCTTTTCGGAGCAGCTGGAGCATCGCCATGTGCTCGGCGCGCTGATGAGCCTCGGGATCGGGCGCCATGTGCTCGGCGATCTGAAATTCCGGGACAATCGCTGCTATGTATTCTGCCGGCAGGAAATGGCACAGACGCTGTGCGGACTGATTTCCGTGGCGCATACCCCGGTGCGGGTGACCGTGCTGGAGGAGGACGCGGAGCTGCCGCGGACGGAATACGTCCGGGAACGGGTGAACGTCGCCTCGCTGCGCATCGATACCCTGGCCGCGCACCTGTGCAATCTGTCCCGTACCAGGATCACGGAAGCCATCGCGGCGCAGCAGGTGCTGCTGGCAGGGGAGATCTGCCTGGACCCGTCGCGCTGCGTGAAGGAAGGCGATACCTTTTCCGTGCGCGGATACGGAAAATGGCGCCTGATCGGCGTATCCGGCGTCAGCAAAAAAGGACGCCTGTACGCGGAAGCGGACCGCTTCCGCTGATTCCCCGCCGGGGAAGGAACCGAACAGGGGAGCTGATCGATTGAAACGAAAAACCAGAGTCTTCAGGATCGCGCTCTTGGCGCTGCCACTGGCATTGGGGTCCCTGGGCCTGATGCTCGCGGGCGAAGCGTTTCTCGACGCGGTTTTCGACACGGTGACCATGTATGTGCTCAACTGGGGCGGGAAACCCGCAAACCGGCTGGTGGAGCTTGCCCGGTGGACGGCGCCGCTTTCGACCGCCGCGGGGATCGTGCTGTTCATCCGTCCTTTCGCGCGGTATCTTGCCGCGGGGATCCGGTATCTGACATCGCGCGATTCCGTGGCTGTGTACGGAGATCACGCGCTGTACCTGGCCCTGAAAAAGCGCTGCCGCGTGACGGAAGGGGCGGAAAGCCTGCTTCCCGCGCACCGGTATCTGTTTTTCGGCGGGGAGGAGGAAAACCTGGATTCTTACCTGCGATTCAGGGAAAAACTGAAAAACCGGGAGGTTACCCTGCGCTGTTCTTCCCTGCGCACCCAGGACGTGCGGGACAGCCGCCTTCATCTGTTCAGCGCGGAGGAAACCGCGGCGCGCCTGTTCTGGCGGCAGGCGGATATGATAACGCTTTTCAACCGGAAGGGTCCCGCGCTTGATGTGGCGCTGGTCGGATTCGGAGCGCTCGGGGAGGAGGTCCTGACCTGGGGACTGCAGAGCAATATTTTCTCCCCAGATCAGCGCATCACCTGGCACGTTTTCGGATCGGACGGCAGCTTTGCGGCCCTTCATCCCTGCCTTTCCCAAATCGGGGATCCGGTCGTGTTTTACGGGACGCCCTGGCAGGAAAACCTCCCCGTGCTTGAAAAAGCGGACCGCGTCCTCGTATGCGGTCAGGAGGATCAGCTTGCCCTGACGCAGCGGCTTATGTCCGTGCTGCCCGGAAAGACGATCGATGTGTTTGCCGTTCGGAAAGAACGCTTTTCCCTCTGCGAGGACGCGGAGCGCCTGCGCCTGTTCGACTGGAAAGAGGAGGCGCTCACGCCCGAAAACATTTTTGACGCGGCTACGCTGAAACGGGCAAAAGCGATCAATCTGCGCTATGCCCACCTGTACCGCCGGGTGCCGGAAACCCCGGAAAACATGGAAAGCGAATGGGCGCGCCTGGATGCCTTTGGGCGGTATTCCAACATCAGCTGCGCGGATTACCACGAAATCCGCCTGCAGATGCTTCGGGCATGGGGCGCGGAAGAAAACGCCGCGTCCCTGTCCGCCGAACGGCTGGAGCTGCTCGGCAAACTGGAGCATATCCGCTGGTGCCGGTATCATTTCCTCAATAACTGGACCTGCGGAGATCCCGGACAGGGGAACAGGAAGGATCCCGCGCGGAAAATCCACCGCGATCTGGTGCCGTGGGCGGAACTGGACCGTGCCGAAAAGGAAAAGGACCGGGAGAATATCCGGCTGCTGCTGGGCCTTCGCTGAATCCGGAACCGACGGGACTGCCGCACAGCCCCCGGCCGATACGCAGCGCGCGTATCGCCGGACGATTCGCCTGTTCCGGCGTATCTGCTGTGCAGCATTGATCACAGGCGGCGTCACGGGTCTTTTGAACCGCGGCGCCGCTTTCCTGAAAAAAATTTTACAAGGTATCTTGCATTACATGATACCTTGTGTTATACTTGCTCTGCCGGCAGCGGGAAAGCCGTTTTCCGGCAGAAAGGAAGAAGCTCATGAAACAGATTCCGACTGACGATATGCCGTATCTGACCTGGGAAAAGGAGCTGCTGCTGTCAGTCCGGCGCTGCGGCAGGGACCGCTTCTCCGGGAGCGGAAACCGGGCTTGTCCGCGTGAGCCGTCTCCCTGGGAAATGCTGGCGGGCCCGGCCCGTCCCAACAAAAGGAGGAAACGCTGATTGAACGCACAGTTTAAGAAAGGCGCGCTGGAAATCTGCGTGCTCGCGGTGCTGGAGAGGGGCGACTGCTACGGATACGACCTGGTCACCCGCATCTCCCGGCACATTGACATTACCGAAGGTACGATTTATCCCCTGCTTCGCCGGCTGCGCGATCTGGAACAGGTGGAAACGTACCTCGCGGAATCGCCGGACGGTCCGCCGCGGAAATATTACCATATCACGGACGCGGGAAAAGCCGCGCTGAAGGAAAGCCGCGGGGAATGGGAACGGTTCACCGTCGGGATGAACGCCATTCTGCAGGGACGGGAAAACATGGTTTCCGCGCAGTATGAGGAGGAACTGAACCGATGACGAAAGATGAATTCATCCGCATTCTGAATAACGCGCTCGCCGACATGGACGCGGGCCGCAGGGAAGACCTGCTGAACGATATCCGCACGCATTTTACCGACGCGCAGGCACTGGGCTTCCGGGAGGAAGAAATCGCGCAGCGTCTCGGAAACCCGGAGGAGCTGGCGGCCCAGATCCTGGAAGGGGAAAAGGAAAGCGGCGCGGCCGGGGCGGAGAAGGAAGAAAACCGGGAGGACCGGAACTCCGACGCGGCGGACAGCCTGGACAGCCTGGTCCGCGGTGTGACAGACCAGGCCTCCCGCCTCGTCGACCGTATTTCGAAAGCGGTCAGCGGGCTGGGCATCGATTTCCTGTTCGGCAGGGCCAGGGAAGAGGAGCCCCTCCAAACTTTCACCCGCAGTTTCGAAGGCAGGGCGGAAAGCGTCGAAGTGCGCCTGGGGAAGCCGAACCTTGAAATCCGCGCCGGAGAAAAAATCACGGTGCAGGCGGAGGGCCTCCCGGAAGACGAGCTTACTCTTGCATGTGAAAACGGCGTGCTGCGTGTGATTCAGAAACCGAATCCCACGGTGTCCCGCCGCGAGCAGCACATCACGGTCACCCTGCCGGAGACGCCCGTCAGCGCGCAGATTTCCTCCGGTTCCGGCAATCAGGATATCCGTCTTCCCGCGCTGAAAAGCCTGAACGCGAATTCCGGCTCCGGTGATATTTCCGTCGAGGCGGATACCGCTGCGGATTTCACCGCGAATACCGG
>CADBNX010000171.1 GCA_902796115.1 uncultured Eubacteriales bacterium | reverse complement strand
GGAAACGCGATCGCACGGTCATACGTGAGCGGCGCGTCCGGATCCCGGTCGTTCACCCGGTAAACCAGCGCGCGTCCGAAATTCGGCATGCAGTGCGTCATATCATACCGCATGATATTCACCAGTTTTCCGTCCGGCGCCACGGTCAGGGTACCTTCGATATTGCCCGCGCTTTTCCCCTGTGCGGTACCCGGCCAGGCGGGATCATACGGCACAGGCGGTGAAAAATGCCAGCTTTCCGCCCGCGTCAGGTCGGCATCGGCGTCCGCGGACATCACCATCGGGGCATGGAAGCCCCGGTGCCAGCAGCCCCATTCCAGCGTGTTCCAGACGCGCCCGGCATACTCCACCACCGGCTGGGGGTTCTTGTGCACGCCGGGATGCTCCACGCGCCCGCTTCCGCGCAGCAGCACGGTCGGCGCGGAAAAGGTATTTCCCCCGTCCTCCGAGCAGCCGATCAGAAGATCTCCGTATTCCGTGGAGCAGGAGAGCATATACAGCTTCTCCCGGTGCACGAACAGCTTACCCCAGAAGCAGGGAAACAGTTCCGTCACATAACGCCAGCTTTTGCCGTCGTCATCGCTGCGGAAAATCAGGGTCAGGTTCTGCGGCGCGCCGCCGGCATACACATCCATGGACGCCAGCAGATGACCCATGGGATGGCGCACCAGGGACGGGGAGCACAGGTACTGCCCGGAGAAGGCGTAGCAGTCATCCTCCGGATGCAGGTAATTGACCACCGTGCCGGGTACCGCGCCGGTCCTGGCCAGACGGACGCGGCTTTCCCCCGCCGGGCAGACCACCTGAAACTGATACTCGGTATCCGCTTCAAGGCCTTCCGCCAGCCAATGGCAGTCTTGGGTGCGTCCGGCGTTCTCCATTTTCCCGCCTCTTCTGCCGAAAAGCACGGTATATTCCTCCGCCCCCTCTTCCGGCAGCCACTCGAACAGGATCTTGTTTTCCCCCGGAACCACGCGGCAGATATACGGTGTGCCGGGCTGCCGCATCAGCGGCGTATAAGGCCGGCAGGACCACGCGGGATGGCTGATCATAACGTCATCCTCCTTTCAAGCCACCAGTGCAGAATATTGGTTTTATTGCCCTGGTAGGCGTGAGACGCCTGAATCAGCAGCCGTTCGCCCCCATCCGGGCAGTGGACGATCAGATTGTTCGAATAAGCGCCGGCACCTTCTGTTGCCATGCGCAGATACACTCCCTCATCCCAGTGAATCCCGTCCTCAGATGAGTAGAGGACGAAATGCCCTTTGTCCTTGCCCCAGCTCCCGCTTCGGCCATGCATAAAACAGCGATCGCTGAACCAGACCAACTGAGGGTTGCGTATCTTCTTTTCCAGGAACGCGCGCCTTGGAATGTCCCACGTTTTGCCCCCATCCCTGCTGACGGCATATTTGGGATTGTGTTCGTCCTTCTCGTCGTAAATGTAAGTGATCAGCCGGTCATCCGGGCAAAAGACCAATGAGCCGTAGAAACAGTTTATCGTACTTTGGAAAGGCAGTTCAGAACTGAGCAGAAAGGTTTTCCCGGCATCCTCACTTACATACAGGCGGTATGGATGCTCCTGCAGATGCGCAATCCCGGGCAGCTCCGCGTTGGCGAAGAATAACACGTAGATTCTGCCGTCATGACAGCAGGCGTCATAAATCCTTCCGGCCTCATGAACAAAAAGCTCCGGCTGCGAAAAAGTCATGCCGCCGTCATGGCTGAAGGCGCAGCGCGGCTCGAAATAAGGCTCCCAAATATGACCGTCCGTCTGCATATCACAGGTCAGGTAGAAAAGAACGATTTCGTTTTCCGAAGGAGAAACCGCCTTTTCGCACATCATCGTTCTTCCGCAGTTTTCATCGAACAGGGCTTTCGAATTCGGTTCAATCTCCGGCTCGCTCCACGTTTTCCCGCAGTCCGCCGAGCGCTTGTATTCCATCCAGCCAAAGCCGGAATGACCGTTCCATCGGGCATCCTGCGCGGAGCAGTTCGGATAAAACGCCAGAATCTTTCCCGCCGCGTATTCCACCAACGCATGTCCCAGGTGCCCGCTCCGTCCGTTCGCCTGATGATTGACAAACAGGATGCCGCTGTCCGACGCCGCATCAGGTGTCAGACGGTACTCCTTCTGCCAGTTCTCCATATCCTGTCCTCCAATTGTATCCATGCGGAGAGCCAGGCCCTCCGCATGGAATCATTTATACAGCTAAAAGTCCGCAGATCGTTAAGCCTATTTCCTATTCCCTATTGCCTATTGCCTCTTCCCTGCTCCTCATTCATCCGACGGCAGCACTTCCCAGTCCGCCGGCGGCTCGCCCAGATACGGCACGTCCATCACCCTGCCGCCCGCCATCGCGCTTTCATGCGCGATCAGTCCCGGCAGGTTGTACTGTGCCGCGCGCCACGCGTTGGTCGGAGAAAGCTTGCCGGTCACAAAAGCGCGGCAGAAATCGTCCACCATGTAGTGGTGCGTGCCCTGATGTCCGCTGGGCAGGTCCCACAGCTCTTTCGGAATGCGCTCAATATTCTGGATCGGCGCACGGTCATTGCTCCAGGCGCCGTTCACAAACCTTTCCCCGAAGTCCGGGTCATTCCGGTGTTTGGTCAGCTCCCGCGGGTTCAACAGCTCGCTCACATCCTCATAAACGGCCTTCTCAGACGGCAGGCGCACATAGCTGTGCTGCGCCATCGAGCATTCGTAGCTTCCCTTTGTGCCGTGGAAGCAGGTGATATAGCTCATCGGGGCGTACCAGGCGAGGCGCCGGTTTTCACTGATGCGCGCGATCGCGCCGTTTGCAAGCTTCATCAGTGCCGAAGTGTTCGAATAGGGATTGTTCCACAGGTTCACGCCTTCCCGCCCGAAAATATCGGCATCCTGCTTTTCCTCATACCCGAAGGCCGCCAGCTTTTTCACATAGCTGCCCGCGGCGGAGAGCACCATCGCGGTGGAATGGGTCGGGTACAGCATCGGCGGAAGACCCGCCACCTGCCGCCAGTTTTCTCCCCCGGAATGCTGGTACGGTTTGTAAAAATGGATCATATCATGGTTGTACTGCGCCTCCGCGTACACCATGTCCCCCATTTCCCCACTGACCGTTTTCTGCCGGCAGAAAATGGAGCACGGACGGTAATGCCCGGTCTCTCCCATCGAATAGGTCAGGCGCGTCTTCCCGACCAGCTCCACGATTTCCTCGATCTCCTCGATTTTCGACGCCATCGGCACGGCGGAATACACGTTTTTCCCCGCCTTCAGCGCGGCGATCGTCATTGGCCCGTGCAGATGGCGCTGTGTGAAAATGGCCACCGTGTTGATTTCCGGGGCTTCCAGCACCTGCTCGAAGGAATCGTAGATTTTGTCCACGTGGAATTTCTCATCGTATTCCTTTGCCCGCTCCGGGATCAGGTCGCACACGCCGACATATTCCACCGCCGGGTGCGCCTGAAACAGCGGCACAAAGTTTTTGCAGAAGCTGCCGCAGCCGAT
>CADBNX010000170.1 GCA_902796115.1 uncultured Eubacteriales bacterium | reverse complement strand
CTCTTCTTTGCGCGGTTTTGCCGCGGATGGTTTTCAGCCGGTCGTCAGCGTTCCGCGGGGCGTCAATCCCGCGGGGCACGCTCGCGGAGCATCGTCCGGTCCAGCCTGCGGAACAGCAGCACGCACATGGTCACGGAAACACCCTCCGCAATCAGGAACGCCCACCAGACCGCTTCCAGAGAAATGCGGGACAGCGCCCAGGCCACCGGCAGCAGCACGAAAAGCTGGCGGCACAGGCTGATGATCAGGCTGTAAATGCCTTTTCCGACCGCCTGGAATACGTTGGTCAGCGTGATGCTGACCCCCGCAATCATAAAGTGCAGGCAGATGATCCGCATCGCGACGATCCCGATGCCGCTCAGCGCGCCCGCTTCCCCGCTTTCAAACAGGCTCATCAGCGCGCCGGGAAAAAACAGGAAAATGAGCGTGCCGGCCGCCATGATGATCAGCACCCACCGGAGCGCCACCCGGATGCACTCGTGCACGCGGTGCATCAGCCGGGCGCCGAAATTATAGCCCACGATGGCGATGATGCCGCTGCCCAGGCCGAACACCGGCATGAACACAAAGGACTGCAGCTTGTAATAAATGTTCAGGACGTTCACCGCCTCGTTTCCGGTTCCCGGAAAAGAGGAAAGGATGCCGTTCATGCCCACGTTCATCACGGAGCCGATGGCCTGCATCACCGTGCTCGGCAGGCCCACCGCGAAAATGCCGCGCAGCACCGTTCCGGAAGGCCGGAATTCACTGAGACGTAGGAAGAGCTCCTTATTGCGCAGCTGGTTCAGGATCAGGCCGACCGTCATGGCGCACCACTGGCCGATGACGGTCGCCGACGCCGCGCCGGCGACGCCCATTTCGGGGCATCCGAAATATCCGAAGATCAGGATGGGGTCCAGCACGATATTGGTGAGTGCGCCGCAGAGCTGGGTGATCATGGAAAGCCGGGTGTTCCCGGTGGACTGCAGCATCCTTTCAAAGCAGACCGCCATGAAAAGACCCAGCGAAAAGGTGGTCACGATGCGCAGGTAGGCGGTGCCCAGGTGCCTGATTTCCTCCGCGTTGCGCAGGGAATCGCGCGTCAGCAGGCCCAGCAGCGGCTCCGCGAGCACGAGCCCGACAAAGAGGAACAGCAGCGTGCCGCAGCCCTCGATCAGGATGCCGTTCCAGGCCGTGCGCCTGGCGCCTTCCGCGTCTCCCGCGCCCAGCTTGCGGCTGATCAGGCTGTTGATGCCCACGCCCATGCCGACAGAGAGCGCGATCATGAGCATCTGCACCGGATAAGCCAGCGATACGCCGGTCAGCGCGTTGGGGTCATAGCGCGACACAAAAATACTGTCCACCACATTGTACAGCGCCTGCACCAGCATGCTGATCATGATGGGAATGGATACCTTCGGTACCAGTCTCTCCATGTTCAGCTGTCCAAGCATGGCGCTGCGGTTCCCGTTCTGCATTTTTCATTCCTTCCTTCCGCCCGATGCGGATCGTCTCGCCGCTCCCTACAGGTTCAGCAGATACCCCGCCGCGATCCCGACCGCGGCAGAGAGCCCGATCAGCATGACCGGGTGCTTTTTTTTGAGCGCCAGCACCAGAATCACCAGGAACAGCGCCGCGCTGACGAAAAACTCCGGCGGAAAAATCAGGGAGCCCGAAGGAAAAAACACGCCTTTGCCGATGGACAGCAGCGCGGAAGCGATCAGGCCGATCACCGCCGGCCGCAGCCCGCCCATCGCGCCTTCCACCAGGCGGCTTTTCCGGAAGCGCTGGTAGCTTCCCGAAATCAGCAGGATGATCAGGAATGAAGGCAGCGCCACGCCCAGCGTACAGCACACCGCGCCGGCCGGGCCCGCGGTCACCATGCCCACATAAGTCGCGATGTTGACGGCGAACGGCCCCGGGGTGCTCTCGCTGACGGCGATGAAATTCACGATCTCCTCCGCCGTCATCCACTGCCGGGACAGCACTTCGCTCTGAATCAGCGGCAGCATGGCGTACCCGCCGCCGAAGGTGAACAGACCGATTTTGAAAAACGCCCAGAACAGATCAAGATACATCTTGTTTTCTCCCTATCAGCACACTGTACAGGATGCCAAGCACGGCGCATGTCAGGATCACAATGATGGGTTTCAGCGAAAGGACCGCGACCGCGAGGAAGGAAAGCCCCATGACCGCATAGGGAAAAGCCCCTTTCCTGCATTTTTTGAACAGCGTCCACAGGGCTTTCGCGATCAGCGCCAGCACGCCTGCCCGGATGCCGAAGAACGCGTACCGCACGGGCCGCAGATGCTCGAACTGCTGCAGTACGAAGGAAAGCAGCGATATGATGAGAAAGGAGGGCATGATCACGCCCAGCGTGGCGCACGCCGCGCCTCCCACGCCCGCCACCTTCCTGCCGATGAACGTGGCGGAATTGATGGCAATGGGACCCGGCGT
>CADBNX010000169.1 GCA_902796115.1 uncultured Eubacteriales bacterium | reverse complement strand
CGCATGGAGCCAGAATCAGGGAGTTCCGGACGAAACGCTGGCACAGGAGCAGCTGCAGGCGGCAAAAAGCGGAGCTGCCCTGATCGACCTGCCGGGCGACATGTTCCACCATATGCCTCATCAGATGACATATGATCCTTCCGCCGTGGACAGGCAGATGGATCTGATCCGGAAAATTCACGAAACAGGCAGCGAAGCGCTGATATCCGCCCACACCGGCTGTTTTTGCGATCCGCAGGAAGTGCTGCGCCTGGTACAAACGCAGCGTGACCGCGGAGCGGATATTTGCAAAGTTGTCGTGTGGGCCAATACTGACGACGAGCTGGAACAGTGTCTGCAGACAGAACTGCTGCTCCGGCATTCTTTCCGCTGGCGCCATCTGTTCCTGTGCGGCGGAAAATACGCCAAAGTGCATCGTGTCATCGGCCCGCTGATGGGGTCGTGCCTGTTCCTGTGTGTGATGGAGCAGGATGATGTTTCCGCCAAATCGCAGCCGCTTCTTTCGGAAGCTTACGCTGTGATGCGCTCCGCTCATCTCGTTCCCTGATGCCTCTCATGAAGGGAATCCTGCCGCGACCGTGAACAGAAATGAGCCGGAAAGAGGTGAATGTATGAAAATCCGTTTCAGGAAGCGGGTATTGGCCAAATACCTGATCTCTTATCTGACCTTGGCTCTGATTCTCTGCATCACGCTCGGCAGCGTCCTGTCCCTGATTTCCGCGAGAGAACTGAACAACACTGCGGAAGAAGCGCAGATCGAACTGCTGAAAGCAGCTTCCAATGATCTGGCTCAGCAGCTGCAGATCATCGACGATCTGGCTCTGAAAATAAAAACTTCGATTTATTATCAGACTTTTTATCTGTCGCTCAGCCCGCTGAACGCAATAGAACTGATTTCCGATTTTTCCCACAGCGGGAATTATGCGCCCACCATCAGCGATTTCTTTCTGTTCTATACCGATGACGATGTGGTGTATTCTGAAAGCGCGAAATACACATTCCGACAGTTCGCTTCCTTTTACCTGTTCTCGGAAAATGAACGCACTGCGGAAGAGATGCGCAGTATCCTTCTGAATCGGCAAACCCGCTGTACGGGTCTTCTGAATCACCGCGGCAACCATATCCTGACCACGCATCTGGTAATTGGACGCGCTGCCAGCAAAGCGCAGGCAATCCTGATGTATTCGTTTGATGCGGAGGCTGCCCGGACACGGCTGAAAAACCTGTATCAGCTGGACAGCGGATACCGTGTTCTGCTGGACGGAACGTTGATTCTGGGGGAAGAGCCGGCTGAAGGGAAAGAAACGCTGTCCGGTTTTTCCGCCGATGGTTCGCTGCAGTGCGTGATAAACAGAGAATCTGCCGGGATCATCGATAAACAGATGCAGTACCAGCAGGTCGCCTTTATCTGTATTCTGTTTGTTCTAGCTGCGGCGGTGGTGCTTTCCGTCTATCTGGCGCGGCGAAGCTACAGACCGATCCGGAACCTGGCCCGGAAACTGGACTCAGACCCGGAAAGCGGCAGTTATCAGGATGAAATCTCGCGGATTGAGCAGGCCATGGAAGATATCATGCATCAGGATTCAAACCGCAGAAAACAGATGAATTCCCTGGCCGGGCGCATCAGCGAGCTGAACGGAGCACTGCGGCAGACGCTTCTTTTACTGCTCATCAACGGAGAACACGATGAAAAACTGCTCCATTATCTGAAGGAACTGGGAATCCGGATGGAGCATCCGTATTTCGTGACGGTATGGATTCCTTTCCGGCCCGATCCGGAACCGGAAGCAATGCAGGAAAGAATCGATGACCTGAATGATGAAACCCAATCCCTGCTGCTGACGCAGCTGCCCGGACAATGGGGGTACGCAGTTATTATCAACATGGCGTCCTATACCCAGATGGATGCCCTGGAGGACAGCCTCAGAAAAAAACTCGGAAACGACACTTACCATGTCGGGAGTATGTGCGATTCCGTCGCGTATCTCGGCAATTCCTTCACGCATGCGGTAATGCAGGTTGAATGGTCGGATACAAAGCATGACAGCCTGCTCGGAAAAACCGATAAGCTTGAAAGACTGGAAAAGGCGATCCGGGACAGCAATCCGGAGCTGGCCAGGGAGGTCCTTCAGGAAATTCTGGAGAATCTCAGAACGGTATGCCCCACGTCCCTGATCCAGCGCAGCCTGTACCGGGAACTGGGTTTCCGGATTGCCGAATACGGAAAGGAACTCAGACGGCCCATACCGGATCTGCTGATTCAGGATCTGGCCAGGGCGCTGGATATCCGCACCTGCAGCGCCTGTCTGCTGACCCTTACCGAACGGATCTGCACCCGTCAGACGGAAGAAGCGGAAACTGCCAGCGAAGAAGAGCAGAAGCTGCTTTCCTATCTTGACGAACATGCGCTGGAAAACGATCTGAGCATGGAACTGGTATCCGAAGACTGTTGTATGTCCGCACGGCAGGTAAACCAGATTCTGCGCGCAAGAACGGGCAGCACTTTCCGGGAGTACCTGTACCAGCTTCGCATGAAACACGCTTCGGAAATGCTGAAATCCGGCTTAACCATCAATGAGACGGCTCACGCGGTCGGCTATGCCGATGTTTCGTATTTTATCAAACTGTTCCGCAAAACCACGGATATGACGCCCGGTCAGTATCAGGCGGAACACAGGAGAGACATATGAGCTGTCTCTCTGCATACAAAAACAGCAGGAGGTTCCTATGGAAGAATTACGGTTCAATGATTTAACGCCGGAACAGAAGATCGGACTGGTCATGACCGCCCATGTGACACCCTATGACAAAGGCCTTGACCTTGAAAAAAACATGCAATACACCCTTGACCTGATTCACAGGCATGCGGTGGGCTGCGTGTGGATTAATCCGAACAACAGGGAAACCGCGGAGTACATGCGGCGCATCCGTGAAGCGGCCGATTATCCGGTACTGATCTGCGCCGACGCGGAAAGCGGCCTGAAACCCTATCTGATCGGCCAGCACGGTTCACTGGCAATCGCGGGAAGCACGGAGCGCGCGTACACATTCGGCAAGGTGACCGCCATCACCGCCCGACGCATGGGCTACAATATGATCTGTGATCCGGTGGTGGATATGGGCAAAACCAACGGAATCTGCAATGCCGTGACACGCAGACTGGGAAGCGATCCGGAAAGCGTGTCCGCGATGGCCATTGCCATGGCAAAAGGAATGCTGCATGCGGGCATCATTCCGTTGGTCAAGCACTATCCCGGCATTCACGGCGACATTGACACGCATATGGGTATCAGCCGCAACCATACTACCCGGGAAGACCTGATGAAGTATGAACTGAAGCCCTATGCCGCTCTGATGAAAGAGGGGCTGCTGTGCGCCGTCATGGCCGGTCACGCATGCGCGGGCGGTATCGACGGCGATACACCCGCCACGGTTTCCGCGAAAATTCTGAACATCATCCGTGAAATGGGCTTCGACGGCCCCATCATGACCGATGCGCTTGGCATGTACGCGCTCGTATCCAAATACGGCAGGCAGCGCTGCAAAGGCATGACCATCGCCGCCGGCTGTGATCTGGCCCTCGGCTATCATGCTGTGGATGAGGATTACGAAGCGCTGCTCGATGCCTACCGGAATCACGTCATTACCGATGAACGGCTGGACGAAGCGGTCCGGCGGGTCCTGACTCTGCAGCACAAAGCGATGATCCTGCAGCGGGAAAATGCGCCGCTTGAACTATCCGATCAGGATGTGCGGGATTTTCAGTCCATCAACGAAGATTCCGTTGCGGCCATTCTGGATGACGGCGTGCCTCTTTCGATTGACCGCAGCGCAAAGCACTGTTTTGTGATCCTGGAGAAAAATCTCGGTCTGTCCGCTTCCGATAACCGGGTGCCTTCCGTGGATACTTTCCAGAACGACTGGTACCGTCCGGATCTGCTGCAGAAAAAAGTGCTGGAGCTGTTCCCGAATTCCGTGGCCGTACTTTACAATGAGTTCCCCACGCCGCAGCAGTCACTGAGCGTATTTCATGCGCAGGAGAACTGTGAGGACTGCGTGTTTATCACGTTTTTCAAGGGCGGCGCGCTTGCCGGCAAAGAACAGCTTTCCGCACCGGTCGTATCCGTGATGGAGGCGCTGCAGAGCTGCAGCCGTATCTCTTCCATCGTACACATGGGCAACCCCTTCATTCTGGAAGACCTGCCTCATATCCCACGGAGGATCGTCGGCTGCCGCGAAACCGGCAACAACCTGCGCGCCATAGAAGTGCTTGCCGGGCTGCATCCAGCAAAAGGAAACATTCCATATGACCTGAAGCTCCATTAACGGGTTTATTCCGGTGTTTGCCAGCAGTCACAAAATACGTTATG
>CADBNX010000168.1 GCA_902796115.1 uncultured Eubacteriales bacterium | reverse complement strand
TTGATCCTGCGTCAGCCTGCCTCGGCGTGGGAGGAAATCAAACAGGTGAGCAGTGCCTGTTTTCTGCCGCTGGAGGGACGGCCGGAGGACCGGCTGCTGGTGCTGCCCTTCCACATCGGCAGCAGTTCGGACAGCAGGGGAGAGGCGCGGCTGCTGGTGCTGCTCAGCACCGATCAGTTTCAGGAGAGGATCCGTCTGACCAGCGGGCTGAAAAGCCTGCCGGGACTTACCGTGTCTGTGGATGGAAAAAATGTCCTGAACGGCCTCCGGGATGCGAATGATACCTTTGCCATGTCTGCGGAAGGGCGGGTATCCCTGTCCGTTTCGTACGGAAACAGCGATTATTCCCCCAATATTCTCCTCTATCAGCGCACTGCAACAGTGCTGATCGCGGCAATGCTGCTGATCTTCGGTGCGCTGGCAGTCTGGACGGCCCTTCGGCGGTACCGGCCCATCCGTCAGCTGCACGCCTATGTGGATCAGGGCAGACAGAGCAGTGATGAAATCAAGGATATCGAGCGGATGCTCCGGTCTGCGGTGGACGAACGTGCCTCGACCCAGAAAAAGATCGACCGGCAGGTCGCTCAGCTCGAAGCACAGCAGGACTGGCTGATTCAGCAGCAGGTGCTCCTGCTGATCAACGGCGAAAGCGGCAGTCAGCTGATGGGAGCGGCGGAAAGAGCGAACGCGAACCTGCAGAACCGTTTTTTTGCGGTATGCTGTCTGCGTACGCCGGATGAAACGGGGCCTGACTTTTTTAAGAAGATCAGGGAACTTTCCAATGAGGAAATGACCTTTGGCATTGCCCGGCTTTCAGAACGGTCCCAATACGTGATTCTGATCAATCTGGAGGACGGTGCACAGCTGCAGGACGCGATCTATATGCTGGTGGATATCTTTGAGAGCATGGATATGGAATTCAGCCTGCATCCCAGCGGTCTGGGAGAGAAACTGCGGGATATTCCGAATCTGGCGCTGGAAGCACTTTCGGCGCCGCCATGTTATGATACGCGGCTTGAAAGAGGTGAAGTACAGCCGGACCCGAAAGAGGCAAAAGAAGACAGGCTGAATCTGGAGCGACTGTTTTGCGCGCTGGACGCACATTCTGAAGAAAAGGCGCTGTGCCTCCTGGACGGGATCCTGGAGGATGTGGAGAAACGCTGGTCATCCGTGCTGTTTCAAACGCATATCGTGGCAGATATCTGGCGTCGAATGCTGGGTTATGCGCTGAAGAACGGCCTCAGCCGGATCGCTGATACTCCCGCTCCGGGCATTGGTTCTGATATGGATGAGGTGCGCAGGCAGATGCGGGGGCTGATCCACCAGATCATCATCGCCGGGCAGGAAAAGGAGGACGGCGAGACGGGGGTCAGCATACAGGAAGAACTGCCTGCCTATATCGAAGCGCATGCCCTGGAAAACAGCATCAGCCAGGCATCGGCAGCCGAGGCTTTCCGGATCTCGCTCCGGCAGGTGGCCAGGGTGCTGAAGAATGCCGGAAAACCGCCTTTCCGGGAATACATCATCCTGCTGAGGATCGAAGCCGCAAAGAAGATGCTTCAGGAGCCTGAAAACACCATAGCCGAAACAGCGGAAAAGACCGGCTACGGAAGCGTTTCCCATTTCGTACGGGCTTTCCGGGAAAACACCGGCATGACGCCCGGAGAATACCGCAAGAGTGTCATAAAGCGACGGTAAAAGAACCGTCACCGTGGTTTCTGCAAGCAGATCATTGATGCCGGACCTGATTATGCTGAACCGTTTTCTTATCGTAATGCTCAAGATGCACCGCAGACTCAATCGAATCGTCAAATGAGTTATCTGTCAGAACGATTTCGGATACGGATGAGATGTCAACCGTTGCAGGGTCGGCATGATAGCTGGAATCATGTATACTTCCATGACAATGGATGAACTTATTGCGGTAAATGCTGAGTTTTCCGTGAATCTTGGCCTTATCTGTGAAGTTGCTTTCATTCAGCCGTGCCCAGATACCCGGACAGTTTTCCGTGTAGAACACGTTATCGTGGATATCCGCCAGATCAACCCCGCCTGCTTCTCCCCAGTAATGGAATGCGGTGCTGATATAGAGCTGAGCCTTATGAGACTCCATCCTGAACGTGCAGCCGGTTATTTCGATACGGACTGCAGACTGAATGCAGAGTCTGCTCCGCGCATGGTAGAATTCGGAATTGCGGATCAGAATGTCAGGCCTGTATTTATCGTTTATGACAAAGTCGCCCTTCCGCATGAGCTCCGGGTGATCCACCATGATCTGCTCTTCCCTGACCCAAAGGATTTTTTCCTTGCCTTTGACAGAAAGATTTTCTGAATCATACACGGTCAGCACGTCCCCGGTTTTTGCCCAGCGCTTCGGGAATAACGGATATTCCTTATCGAAGAACAGGACTGCGTATTTTCCCTCCATCGATCTGACCGTCAGCGCGGGCGTATGGATATTAGTCACGTCGTCCCCTGCACCCTCAAGAACGCAGTCTTCTATAATCAGTTTTCCTCCGAGACCCGTCGTGTGGATTATGTCGGCGGCAACCGCTCCGGGATATTTATCCGGCTGATCCGGGCGCGCAATGATGCGCCTGAAGGTAAAATCACGGCAATATGGCAATATGATGAATGCCATGCCGTTCCAATCCGGAACGGTGACATCTTCGATTGTTATCCCGCTGCAGTCACGGAAGAGGAACGCGGTATTGCGGTCAAAATGGTTCAGCCAGCAACGGGTGCCCACGCCGTATGGGACTCTGCTGACACCGAAAAATCTCCATATGCCGTTATTGATCGTTTCATGCGGAATGTTGGTGATGCTTGCATGGGAATTCGGGATTTCCTCACCGAACGTACACCAGTTTTTGCGGTAGGCTGATCCGATATTATCCGTCAGGATAGCTCTGTCCTGTGAAATGCAGTACAGATGCGTCACGTATTCGCTGCCGGACCAACCCGGCTCATTCGGGCAGTCGATCCTGATGTCAAGATAGTCAGGTGTACTGTTGACGATCGTCCCGCCCATATTGTTCCGCCATTCCGTCCTTACGGTAAAGCCGCGAATAACGATTTCAGAACAGTTTTCCAGATGGAACGCGTCGCATCCCGGATCGTTTTCATCCAGATACTGTTTTACATCCGTGAGGATCTCAGCTCCGTTTCCTTCCAATGCGATGTTATGCTTATCAAATAGGCTGATAGATTGGTGGATCGGATATTTTCCGCGTTGAAAGCAGATCGTATCCCCGCTTTTACAATCAGAGATGCATTGATTGATCAAATGACTGTAATCGGTGGTTTGGGCATCACATCTGACGGTAAATCTGCTCATGGCGTATCTCCTTTCGATTCGCTGTTCTTATGATTCAACGACCTGAAACTCACAAATAATCACGCAAGACAGTCGGGCGGCCCTGCCAGGGGCAATTCTGATTCCTTCAGGAGACATTGCCAGCGCTGACGGTAGTATTGAATCATCTTATCAGTTCTATGGCAATGACTTATCAAAGCATTTTCCTATGGAAAGGATCCGTGATTGATCCGTTTCATCCTTTCAAAACAGCGCTTCCAACAGCAGCAGTGTATAGGGAGGAATATCCTGGATTGCCGTTCTGCCTTCCATCTTTTCGCCTGTCCGGGCATTTGATGTCCACATGCCGCTTTCCAGGCTCAGAACCGTTTTTTGCACCGTTCCGGTCGGATTGGACACCAGATACAGCCGCTTGTTTCCTTTTGCGTATGCACTGACAAGCACCTTTGTATTTTCGCTTACCGCACCGGTACCGTGCTCCCAATACGGCAGGAAAGTACTGTTCGCCGCGTCAAAATCATCCAGAATACGCCAGATACCGCTCATGACTTCCAGCGGACGGTAAATGCTGTTAGGCCGCGGCCATACTCCGTGCGGCCCGCAGAAGGACAGACCTTTTTCAAACGTCCAACGGTCGTCCGGCAGTTCATAAATCAGAAACTCCACAGGAATCCCCGTGTTCACACCCATTCCCTCGCTATGGAAGAAGTGCATATCCAGATGAACTTCTCCGCTGTTCGGGATGATGTCATTGAACATCAGCTGCTCGCCGTTCCAGATCACGTCGCCGTAAGCCATCATGGCGGGGGAGAAGGACGTCCACGGATGAATGTGAATCTCCTTGCCCATTTCTTCATGCAGCTTCGCATACAGTCTGCGCCAGCTGGAATGCTGCTCCTCCACTGCCCATGTAGGTTTTCTGCCTTCGGGTGTATCATAGCCGCAGCCATGTGCCGCGTTTGTGCAGGGTTCCGGATGGTTGACGGTGTCCAGATACACGCCGTCTGCGCCGAAACGCTCCATGGCTTCCGCCATGCCGTCTATGAACGTGTCGAACACGGCCGGTCCCCTGGCGCAGGCACGGAAGCAGCGCTGCGGCGGCTGGCGATAATGCGTAAGACGCGGTACGCCAAGCGGTGTCAGGACGCGGTTCGCTTTCAATACTTCCAGGCTTTCCGGACGAAGGGTGGAGTAATGCATTGTAAAATACAGCAATACCTTGATACCGCGCGCATGCGCTTCTTTTACAATCTGCCTGATTTCCTCCGTACGCTGCGGACCGGTGCGCCAGTATCCTTCAATTTCACACCACTTTTCATGCAGACGCAGACAGTTTACGCCCTTTTCCTTCAGATAATCCATCACAATCGTCGGGTTTTCTTTGCTCACCGGCCCCATCAGGTATTCATAGTATTCTGCATCCAGCTTATGGAAGCAGTCGATATGCACGGTGTGCTCCTTGAGCGCAATATCCGTAAACGGTTTGACCGGTGTTGCCTGCATACTGAATTCAAAGAAAACCGGGGTATGGCTCAACCCCTGTTCGTTATCCTTTTCGCGGAACAGCATGCGTTCCTTTTTCCATTCCAGCGGCAGACTGTCCAGCAGATTCCACTGCAATTCGTTCGCATTGCTTTTTTTCGTGAACTGCATGGCAGCAGCGTCCGATGCACTTTGCCAGTTTTCGTCCGATTCCAGATAGAAAGAAAGACCGCGTTTTTCATTTCCGTACCAGCTCAGCGGCATAAAAGCAAAGCGTTCATCACGGGTCTCGCCGCGTACCACCGTTTCGTTCGGCCGCGTGCGAAAACGTTCGGTCGATTCTGTCGATTTGAATGGGAATATCAGATGGAGCTGTGTGATATCACGCGGCGCCGGGTCGATTGCGGCATCAATACCCGCTCGGATATGGTTTCCGCGCGGTGACAAGCGAAGACTGTAATGAACGTACCCGTCGAATTCAATACGGATCACAGCGTTTAACACAGCCAGACGGCTTTCCATCTGTCCCACCAGCGTTACCTCTTCTTCCCGCTGCTCCAGCGGCCATAAACTGGCTGTGTGCCACACGATCGGCTGGCCGTATTCCACGCCTTCGGCGCGGACGGGAGATGCCAGCAGTTCTGTCCCGCCGCTGACAATTTGCTGCGGCAAAATGCTGCTGCCGAATCGGTATTCCCTGTTCCAGACGGAAACACACCAACCGTCTGCATTATGCTTTGCCTCAACCGGAGTCCAGGGATGCAATACTGCCATCGTTCTTCTGCTCCTTTCATCAGCTTAATTAAATCCGATCGGATTTAATGAGATTATACCAAGTCCCATATAACAGTGTCAAGATAAAGTTACTTGAATTTCCAACTATGCAGAAATTCAGGAATTTGTGGTATGGACATCCATTCCAATGCAGCGTATACTTTCCATGTGGTGCTCCTCTTTTGCGTGCGGTAATTCCTGCAGCTTGCTGCTCACTGTCAGCTTACAGGTAAATCCATGATTCTGCGATCGCGGGGTACTGCATATGATCCCGTGAGCTTTTTGCGGAGCAGTGAAC
>CADBNX010000167.1 GCA_902796115.1 uncultured Eubacteriales bacterium | reverse complement strand
GCTGCTGGGCGTCTATCCGCACGGCGGTATGATCCACCTGTGCGGCGCGCACGAGCACCTGCTTCCCCTGTTCGCGCGCATGAAGCACCTGAAAAGCGTTCAGCTGAACGACCGGGCCGCGGAGGGCCTGGAGCGGTACGCGAAGGAGCTGCGGGAAGACCAGGTCATTTACCTGAATCCCTGCGCGAACATGCCGCCTGAAAAGGCACTTCCGATCCTGAGAGGAAGAAAGGCAGTGATCTGCGGGTTGTATGAACTGTAGCAATCTTGCCGAAATCCCTTGATTGACGGTTTCATTCGGGATATAATCATCATACAGCCGGAAACGGCAGCAAAAGGAGGCGGTTTTGTGGAAAAGTTCATGGATAAGATCAACGAGATGATGGCTGGAACAGCCGGAAGCATCGTGCAGGCCATCGTAGTAGCCGTCGTCGGCGTAATCCTGATCAGGCTCATCATGAAAATGCTGCGAAAACTGAAGGGCTTTGAGAAGCTGGAACAGACCATGACGCGGTTTGTGCTGAACTTCATCAAATGGGGGCTGTATGTGCTGCTGATCATCGCGGTCATCAGCATCCTCGGCGTGCCCATGACCCAGGTGATTGCCGTGCTGGCATCCGCGGGGCTCGCGGTCGGCCTGGCACTGCAGGGCGCGCTGAGCAACCTGGCCGGCGGGATCCTGCTGATGGTGATGCGCCCCTTCAGCGTGGGCGATTATGTGGACGCCGCGGGCGCGAGCGGCACGGTGCATTCCATCAACCTGTTCTACACGGTGATCCTCACCATCGACAACAAGCGGATCACGGTGCCGAACGGAAACCTGATGAACTCGAACGTGGTGGATTACACGGCGGAAGCGAAGCGCCGGGTCGATCTTGTGTTTTCCTGCGCCAGGAGCGAGAAGCCCGCGGAAATCCAGCAGTACATCCTGGACGCGGTAGCCGCGAGCAAATTCGCGCTTCAGGATCCCGCGCCATTTGCCCGCATCAGCGGCGGCACCAACGAGGCGATGGAGTTTACCGTGCGCGTATGGTGCAAAACGGAAGATTACTGGGATCTGTACTTTGAACTGAACCAGAGCATCGTGGAAGCCTTCGCTGAAAAGGGCGTGCGGGCTCCCGCGCTGCGCGTGGTGAACGACAAGGCATAAGCGGCATCGCGGAACGATACGCAAACAGGCCCCGGACCGCGCATCGCACGGTCCGGGGCCTGTTCGGGATCCGTATCCCTGCATCAGCGGGGTGCAGCCCCCGCCGCTCCCGCGGTCATTTCAGCTGCGGCAGGCTGTGAATGTCATAGGTATCATAGTAGATTTCAAACGCGGTTTCCGTATCCCCGGACAGCTCGATCAGCGCGCCGGCCTGGAACATGGCGGACAGGGACCCGGAAGGGGCGTGCCATGCCGCGTTGCCGGCGACCCTGACGGGGCTGTCCCGCAGAATGGCTTCCGCGCCGAACAGCAGCGTGCCCGTCGCGATGTGATAATCGCTGGAAATGATCGCAAGCCCGGTCACCTGCGGGCAGACTTCCGCAAGGATATCGAATGTGAACATGGCGTTCTGTGCCGTGGTGACGGACCGATCCTCCACAAGCACGCGGGAGGCGTCCGCCCCGTTCTCAATCAGCCATTGCGCCATCCTGCCGGCTTCCGTGGCGGTGGGGTCATTCTCCGCCGTGCCTCCGCCGGTGCACACGATGAACGCGTTCGGGTACTGCCTTGAAGACGCGAGCGCGACCCGCAGCCGTTCGATCAGTTCGTCCTTCATGCTGCCGTCCGCATTCAGCTGGAACCCGAGCACCACCAGGCACAGGGTGTCGTCTTTGGCCAGACTGTCCGGAAGCTTCTCATTCACGGTGACGGGGGTTTCCCAGAGATCCATGATGCGGGACCACTTTTCCGCCAGTACGGGATCCGCCGCGGACAGTTCCGCAAGCGCCTGCTCATCCTTCCCGCCGTATGCCGCGTAGGCAACCGCCAGCTGTTCGATGAGCGCCTGCGAAGGTGCCGCATCCTCAGCCGTAACGGGCAGGCATAAGCAAATCATAAGCAGCGCCGCACAGGCCGCACATAAACCGGTTTTTTTGAACAGCATGGTTTCGGCTCCTTTCGTTCGTTTCCTCTTTCCGCCGAACAGTATAGCGTTTTCCGGCCGGTTTGGCAAGACTTGCGTTTTCATCTCTTTATTTGATTCTCCGCATATCATTTTCGGTCATCCGGGAACTTTTGCCCGTTTTTCAAATTCTGCTATATCGGGAAAATGAAAAAAGACTGGAAAGACGCGTCAAAAACAGGTATAATAAACGCGAAATACAAATTGCTATGTCTTCTTGCAAGGAAGTGGTATGATGCAGCAGGCGCAGGCACCCGCAAAGCGCACCGAGAAGCAGAAAAAGCGTCACCTGATCTGGAAGCAGATGAAGGCGAATTATTTCCTTTATATCTTTCTGCTGCCGGCAACGGTGTATCTGGGAATCTTCGCGTACGGTCCGCTCTACGGCATCCAGATCGCGTTCAAGGATTTTTACGCGTTCAAGGGCATCGTGGGCAGTCCCTGGGTGGGGCTGAAGCACTTCAATACGTTTTTCAATTCCCCGCGTTTTTCCATGCTGCTGGGGAATACGCTGACCATCAGCGTATACAGCCTGCTGGCGGGCTTCCCGATCCCGATCATCCTGGCGCTGCTGCTCAATTACACGCCCAGGCAGGGACTGAAGCGCTTTGCCCAGACGGTGTCCTACGCGCCGCACTTTATCTCCATCGTGGTGCTGGCGGGCATGCTGAACGTGTTTCTTTCCCCGAAGAGCGGCTTCATCAATACGCTGCTCGGCTATATCGGGGTGGGACCGATCTTTTTCATGGGCTCCCCCGCCGCCTTCAAGCACATCTATGTGTGGAGCGGGGTGTGGCAGAGCGCCGGCTGGTCGTCCATCATCTATCTGGCGGCGCTGTCGGGTGTGAGTCCCGAGCTGCATGAGGCGGCCATCATCGACGGCGCGAACAAGCTGCAGCGCATCGCGCACATCGATATCCCGACCATCATGCCCACCATGGTGATCCTGCTGGTCATGAGCTTCGGTTCCATCATGAACGTGGGCTATGAAAAAGCGTTCCTGCTGCAGAACAGCCTGAATATGACCTCTTCCGAGATCATATCCACCTACACCTACAAAGTAGGCCTGATGGAAGCGAAATACAGCTACTCCACCGCCATCGGGCTTTTCAACAATGTGATCAATTTCACCCTGCTGATCATCGTGAACCGGATTGCCCGGGTGCTCTCGGGCAGCAGCCTGTGGTAAAGGGGGCGGAAACATGACGGCAATCGGACACAGAAAAGGAAGCATTCACGAGACCCGGGCGGACCGGGTGTTCACCGCGGTCGTGTATGTGCTGGTCATTCTGCTGCTCATCATTTTCCTCTACCCGCTCTGGTTTGTGCTGATGGCGTCGGTGAGCGATCCGACGTACGTCAATTCCGGCACGCCGCTGATGTATCCGCGCGGCTTCACCATGATGGGCTACAGCCGGGTGTTTTCGGACGAGCGCATCTGGATCGGCTACGTGAACACCATTCTCTATTCCGGCGCGGGCATGCTGGTGGCGACCCTGGTGCAGGTGATGGCGGGCTACGCGCTGTCCAGGAAGGACCTGCCCGGGCGCGGCATATTTATGGGGCTGTTCGTGTTCACCATGTATTTCGGCGGCGGCCTGATCCCGTTCTACCTGGTGGTGAAAAGCCTGAACCTGATCAATTCCCGCATCCTGATGATCATCCTGGGCTGTTCGTCGGTGTACAACATCATCATCGTGCGCTCGTTCTTCACCACCTCCATGCCCATGGAGCTGTATGAGGCGGCGGCCATTGACGGCTGCACGAACCAGCGGTACTTTTTCGCCGTGGTGCTGCCGCTTTCGAAAGCGATCATCGCGGTCATCGCGCTCTACGCGCTGGTGGCGCAGTGGAACTCATATTTCAACGCGATGATTTTCCTGACGGACCGGAACAAATACCCGCTGCAGCTGTTCCTGCGCGAGATCCTGCTTTCCGCGAAAAGCTACGAGGATATGTCCATGGTGGGCGCGGACGTGGAAGCGGCGGCGCAGATGGAAAAGATGGGCGAAGTGATCAAATACGGCGTCATCGTGGTATCCACGCTGCCTGTCATCATGATTTACCCCTTCCTGCAGAAATACTTTGTGCAGGGCGTCATGATCGGCTCCCTGAAAGGCTGATTTCCCTTTGATTCTCGCCGCGTGAGCGGTGAAAATAACATTATTAAAAGGAGGATTCCCATGAAAAAGTTTCTGTCCTGTCTCCTGGCCGCGATGATGCTGCTCGGCATGCTCGCGATCACGGGCGCTTCCGCGGACGATTATGACTTCAAAATCGTCGTGCAGCGCCACGCGCTTGACAAGAGCGACGGCTACGCCACGAAGCTCGGCGCGATCGAAGCGGAAAAGAACACCGGCCTCAAGATCGACTACTACGAGCTGGAAGCCAGCACGGTCAGTGAAAAAGTGAACATCATGCTCGCATCGGGCGACCTGCCGGACGCGTTCATCAACACCGTGAACCAGAGCCAGCTCACGCAGAACATGCCCCTTTTCGTGCAGCTGGACGAATACCTGACCGAAGAAAACTGCCCCCATGTGATGGACATCTTCGAGCAGTATCCGGAAGTGAAGGACGCCATCACCCAGACCGACGGCCATATCTACTCCCTGCCCACCTCGATGTATGTCTCCAACGAGGACGACGGCAGCTCCATCCAGTTCATCAACAAGGCCTGGCTGGACAAGCTGGGACTTGCGATGCCCACCACGACCGACGAATTCTATGAGGTCTGCAAAGCCATCAAGGCGGG
>CADBNX010000166.1 GCA_902796115.1 uncultured Eubacteriales bacterium | reverse complement strand
GCCAAGGTGCTCTGATCCCGGATTATGCTGTTCAGGACTTGTGATATGGACCGATCATCGGCAAAGGGTTCACTGGGAGGGTAAGGGACTATAGTGTAAGCACAGCCCTTAAGCAACATGATCAAACTGAGTACAAAATATGATTGAATCACGGCTTGCAAGGGGAGTGCAGAGGGGGAAACCCTCTGCTGGTCATCATCATTCAGCGGCTTCGCCGTTGAATGAGGGAAAATCGCACCGCGATTTTCATACCTTGACGCAAGGCCCATGCACGAGGAAAACAGTTTCGAGATTCGCCTGCGAATCTCGTCCTGGCTTTCCGATGGGCTTGGATCTTGCGCCGGGGGGAAGCGCGGGGGGTACGGGTACCCACCCGCGGTCACTGTTCACTCTGTGAACAGTGACGACAAAGGAGGGGAAAGAGGATGTTCCGGGAAATGCAGCGGAAAAAACAGCAGCTCACGCGGGAGGAATGCGTGCAGATCCTGAAAAGTGAGCTGCGCGGCGTGCTCTCCGTTCTGGGTGACGACGATTATCCCTACGGCGTGCCCGTCAACCACTACTATTGTGAGGAAGACGGAAAAATTTACTTTCACGGCGGAAAAAAGGGGCATAAGATCGACGCCATCAAACGCCACGACAAGGCATCCTTCTGCGTGTTTGACTCCGGATTCCGCAGAGAGGGAGAGTGGGCGCTGAACATCAGGTCCGTCATTGTGTTCGGGCGTGTGGAGTTTATCGCGGACCGGGAAACCACATACCGGATTTCAGCGGCGCTCAGCCGGAAATTCACGGACGATGAAGCGTACATCAGCCGGGAAATCGCGCAGTTTGGCCCGAACACCCTGCTGTTTGCCCTGGTGCCGGAGCATATTTCCGGAAAGCGCGTGAATGAGGCGTAAAGACCGCGGAAACGAAGAAAGAAAAACGCCCGTCGGCAGTCCCCGTGTTTTTTCCGCTTCTCAGGCAGCGGCATGTGCCGCGCCGGAGGATCGCGGCCAGTGCATTTCCCCGCGGCGGAAACATCGAAAGAACAGAAGCACAGGCAGGAAATCAGACAGGAGTGAAGAATAACGCCCTTTGCCTGTGATGAAAGGCACATCGGAAATACGACAAAAGGAGCAGGCTGAATTCCGGAAGGAACTGCCTCGGGATGCGGACAGGTATGGAAAAGAATTACAGATTGCTGATCATTAATCCGGGTTCGACTTCAACCAAGATCAGTCTCTTTGTGAATGACAGGGAACTGTTTGAAAAAAGTCAGTTTCACGATGCCCCGGTACTGCTGCAGTTTCGGCACGTCAACGATCAGGTGCCTTTTCGGTATCAGGTGATTCTGGATATGCTGAAACAGGAAGGGGTGGATCCATCGGAAATCGACGTATTCGTGGGCCGGGGCGGAAGTGCGTGCACCCAGCCGAGCGGTGTGACGGTCATCGACCGGAAACTGTATGACGACACCGTGGCCGCGGTCGGAGGAAGCGAACATGCCGCAAAGCTGGGCGTGATGCTGGCCTGGAAATTTGCTCTGGCCTATCATCGCCCCGCCTACACGCTGAACCCTACCAATGTTGATGAATACTGCGATTGGGCACGCCTCACCGGTATCCGCGGGCTGTACCGCGCTGCCCATTCTCACGTGCTGAACCCGAAGGCGGTCGCAGAGGCACACGCCGAATCCATGGGCAGGCATTATGAAGACTGCAATTTCATCGTAGGCCATATAGACGGCGGCATCACTGTCAGCGCGCACGATCACGGCCGCATGATCGACGGCACCATGGGTGCCGACGGCGAAGGCCCGTTTGCCCCCACGAGAATCGGCAGTGTTCCGGTGCTGCAGCTGCTGGATTATCTGGAAACCCATTCCATCGACGATGTGCGGAGAATGTGTTCAAGATCCGGCGGATTTGTCAGCCTTTTCGGCACCTCAAACTCCGATACCGTTCATGCGCTGGTGGATCAGGGAGACAAAAAGGCAACACTTGTCTGGAAAACAATGATTTACCAGATCTGCAAGCATATCGGTGCAATGAGCGCCGTACTCTGCGGCAAAGTGGACGCTATCCTGCTGACCGGCGGTCTGATGCGGTTTGACGACATCGCCGCGGGCATCCGGGAACGCTGCGGCTGGATTGCTCCGATCCATGTTTATCCGGGGGAGATGGAGCAGGAGGCGATGGCTCTCCCGGTTCTGAAGGTGCTGCGCGGCCAGGCTGCGGCCATGACATACAGCGGAAAAAACGTATGGCAGGGATTTGAAGGCATAACATTCTGAGCTGAAGCGTCATACAACAAATCTACGTTATTTGCAAGTTAAAGGGGTAATTTTTGATAAAACAGGTTGATTTATCCCTTTAACGCGGTTTTTTCACTTCCTTTTGAATGATCAGTAGTCCCGGTATTTTTTCCACACGTCAAGCACCAATTGGTATCGTTCCAGCGGGAGTCCTTTGAAGGGGATATTGCTGGTGCAGTAGATATACCCGCCGCCGGGCTTTCCGTATTTCAGACAGTATTCCGCGGATGAAATCACATCCTGCTCGGTGCCGGTCTGCATCGCGGCGCAGTGCACGTTGCCGCACAGCGCAAGCTGCCCGCCCCAGCGTTCCTTGACCGCGCGGATATCCACCCCGGCCATCGGGTCGAGGGAATGCAGCGCGTGCGGATGACAGGCCGCCAACTGATCGATGATGGGCATGATGTTGCCGTCCGTGTGCTTGATGGCCCAGCCGCCCTCCGCCCGGATGGCGGCGATGATGTCCTTCAGATAGGGCGCGATGAATTCGGCAAACATCGCGGGGGAGAGGAACGGCCCCTGGTTGAAGCAGTAATCGGAACAGAGGATAAAGCCGTCGATGCCCCGGCCCATCAGGTAACGGTCCCGGGCGATCGCGTCGTCCGCCATTTGGCGGCATTTGCGGTGAAGCGCGTCCGGCGTTTCATAGAGCGCGAGGCTCAGCTCATACATCCCGTCCCCGTCCGGTATGGCCAGCGTGCCGTCGCCGTGCGCCAGGATCATGAATTCATTGCCGCTCAGCTCCCGGATATATCCGATCACGTCGCCGATATGCTTCGTGCTCAGGTAGTGCAGGCAGATGGCGTCGTGTTCCAGGGTTTCATAGAGTCTGATCAGAAACGCGGCGTAATCCTTCAATTTGCGCTGCGTTTCCCGTTCGTCAAGCCCCCGCAGGTCTTCCTCGCAAAGGTGCTTTCTGCCCATCAGTTCTTCCGTGAGCTGGAATTCCAGCTCAAAGGTGGGCACCCGGTCCGGGATCTTCCGGTTCAGCGCGGCGATCATTCGTTCCCTGTGCGTCATGTGAAAACTCCTTCCGTCCGGAAACGGTGCCGCAAATGCCGGACCGGATCCGCACCGCGTTTTTCTTCAAGGCTTCCCCGGCAGACGCCGCGTTTCTTCCCTTTGAAGCTGTTCCAAATATACTTCAATGTCACGCCGATTGTCAACCATTGCCTGTTGCCTCTTTCCTCTTCCCTCCTTCTGTGCTACAATGAAGCAGGCTTTCAAAAAGACGCCCTCGCGGGCGCCGGGGGAGGAGTGCGTATGGAACTGTGTGCGCGCCGGGATGTGCCGGTGGAACAGACCTGGGATCTGTCCCTGATATTTGCGGAAGAAAAGCAGATGTGGGAGGAGCTTGCGCAGACAAAGAACAGGGTCAGGCGGCTCTGTGACACCTATATGGGCAAACTGGACCGGGCGGAAAGCATCGTGAACTGTCTGCGGGAGATGGAGGACATCCTGCGCTCCATAGACCGGATCGGGTCCTACAGCGGTCTGGCCCTGGAGACGGATTATACCGACAGCGCGCTGCTTGAGCGCGACGAGAAGGTGAGCGGCGAGATCACGCATATGCGGAAGGATATGGCGTTTGTGGACAGCGAGATCCTGCAGGCGCCGGAGGAAGAGCTGAAGGCGGCGGTGAAAAGCGCGCGGGGATGCCGCGTATACCTGGAGGATCTGATCGCGAAGAAGCCGCATATGCTGTCCCCGGAAACCGAAAAGACCCTCGCGGCGCTCTCCCGCTCCCTTGACGTGCCCTATACCGTGTACAATACGATGAAGCTGGCGGATATCGCCTTTGACCCCTTCACCGTGGACGGAAAGGAGTATCCGCTGGGCTATTCCCTGTTTGAGGACGATTACGAGTACGAAGCGGATACGAACGTGCGCCGCGCGGCGTTCCGCGCGTTTTCCGATACCCTGAAAAAGTACAGGCACACGACGGCCGCCGCGTACAACGCCTGCGTGACACAGGACAAGACCCTGTCGGAGCTGCGCGGGTTTTCGAACGTGTTTGACAGCCTGCTGTTTCCGCAGAAGGTGACGCGCGCCATGTATGACAGGCAGATCGACCTGATCACGGAGCGTCTCGCGCCCGCGATGCGGCGGTACGCGAGGCTTCTGGCCAAAAAGCATCATCTGGGGAAGGCGACCTTCGCCGATCTGAAAGTGCCGCTCGACCCGGAATATGATCCGCGTGTCACGATCGCGGAATCCCGCGAATATGTGCGCGATGGCCTGGCCGTGCTCGGAGAAGATTATCAGGAGATGGTGGACCGTGCGTACCGGGAACGCTGGATCGATTTTGCCCGGAACATCGGCAAAAGCACCGGCGGCTTCTGCGCGGGCGTGTACCGGCAAAACTCCTATATCCTGCTCAGCTGGAACGACCGCATGGCGGATGTGTTCACCATCGCGCATGAGCTGGGGCATGCCGGACAGTCCATGTACAGCGACGCGGCGCAGTCCCTGTATGAAAACGAACCTTCCATGTACCTGGTGGAAGCGCCGAGCACCATGAACGAGCTGCTGCTCGCGAATCACCTGAAGCAGACGAACCCCGACAGGCGCTTCCGCCGCTGGGTGCTTTCAAGCCTGGTGAGCAACACATACTATCACAACTTCGTGACCCATCTGCGGGAAGCCTGGTATCAGCGCGAGGTGTACCGCATCATCGATGCGGGCGGCAGCGTGAACGCGGATGCGCTCGGAGACATCTTCCGCAGGAACCTGGAAACCTTCTGGGGCGACGCGGTGGAGATCCCCGAAGGCGCGGAGCTGACCTGGATGCGCCAGCCGCACTACTATATGGGGCTGTATTCCTATACGTACAGCGCGGGGCTGACCGTGGCCACGCAGGCCATGCTGCGCATTGAAAAAGAAGGAGCGCGCGCCGTGGCAGACTGGAAAAGATTCCTTGCCGCGGGCGGCACGCTCCCTCCCGCGGAGCAGGCCGCGATCATGGGCATGGACATCACCACGGACGGTCCGCTGAACGCCACGATCGATTATATTTCTTCCCTGATCGACGAAATCTGCACGCTGACGGAGGAAATCGACGGATAAACAGACAGACCCATGTGTGCCGGGATGAAACACGCATCCCGGCACACATGGGTCTGATCAGTTCTGTGATTCTTTCTGCACAGTCCTCGGGATCACTGTTGTTCGGAATGATCCCATCTGCATATTTTGCATACATCGCTTTGCGTTCCCGCATCAGCGATTTCACGCCCCATATCTTCCGTTTCGTTTCCGGGATCAAAGATCAGTATTATGCAGGTCAGCGCCGGCAGTTTCCCCAGCGGTCTACGGAGAAGACTTCATAATCCGCATCGGGAAGGGAGTCCCTCGTGAGGTATTCTGCCACGGTGGACGCGATCTGTATTCCGTTCCGGTATACCCGATAGTAGCAGTGTTCCGGATCGGGGCAGGCGTCCCAGGAAAGGGTTTCTCCCTTCCGGACGATACCGTGGATGGGAGAGGGGACACGGCTCGTGTAATCTGTGGTGAGCAGGAGCATTCCTTTGGGCGGAACGGTCACGCGCAGATCCGCACCATCCGCACAGGCGTCCCAGGCGGGCAGATCGCCGAAGGGATTCTCCGGCACATGGCCGACCGCATAGGAATAAATCCGGAACGGCTGCTTCTGCGGCAGTTCACATGTCAGCTCCGTTTCCAGCGCTTCGGGGCTGTTATTGATCATACAGACGGACAGGGAACCGTCCGGGTTGATGACGGCACCGCAGCGCAGTGCATCGGTGTCCGTTTCGCATCTCAGAACGCGGGAACCCTTGCGCAGAAAGCGCGCCAGAAGCCCCAGCGTATAGAAAGACGGCCGTACGCCCCAGTCTTCCTGCTCATCATTCCAGCGCAGGATTCCCCATTTGTTGTAACGGATGCTGATTCCGTGCCCGGAAAAACGGGCACATTCATAGCGGGCGTGTTCCTCGGGCGTATCCCCGTCTTCCCGGAGGAATGGATCGGGGTAATCCATAAACGTCCAGTAAGCTGCCGCAACGCAGCCGGAATTGAGCACCGCAAGCGCTTCTTCCGCAAGCGTCAGCGCGGTCAGTTCCGCTTCCTCCTCATTGTCGTAGCCGCAGCATACGTCGCTGCGCATGGCATCGGAACGGAAAAACATCCGCGGATGCTGAACGCCGAATTCTCCCAGCATAAACCGCTTTTCCCTGCGCAGGGCGGCTGCTGTCGGACCCCGGTACGCTTCCAGAAGACTGTTATAGATGGACGGGTCGCCGGCGGGTGCGCCAACCTGATAATTGTGCGCACAGTAAACCTCTGTTATTTCATCCATGTTTTCGATGGCCCAGTCGATCAGGTCAAAATGTGAGATTCCGGAGGCGTCCATGGCGACCAGGCCCACGTCCAGCTGATGCCGTCTGAAGGCGTCGTACAGCTGTTCGTGCAGTTCCTTAAAGAGCAGCAGCCTTTCGGGCTGTCTTCCGAAGTAAAAGTTGGTATTTCCGCAGGAGAGTTCGTTGGTCAGGCAGTAGTACCTGATTTTCCGGCAGCCGCGCACACGGATCAG
>CADBNX010000165.1 GCA_902796115.1 uncultured Eubacteriales bacterium | reverse complement strand
TGACCCGCCAGGAGATGGAATCCACGAAAGCCTCCACCTCCGAGAGCACATCCGTGTGGGTGCTCTCCTCCCGCACGACGCCGTGCTTGCCCACGAGTCCCTTTCCCGCTTCGAACTGGGGCTTGATCAGGGAGACGATCTGCCCCTCCCGCCCGATGATCCCGGTCACGGCGGGCAGGATGAGCTTGACCGAGATGAACGACACGTCCATCACCGCCAGGGCCGGACGGACGGGAAAGTCCTCCGGCTTTAAGTACCGGGCGTTGGTCCGCTCCATGACGGTGACCCGGTCGTCGTTCCTCAGCCGCCAGTCCAGCTGCCCGTAGCCCACGTCCACCGCGTAGACATGGGCGGCGCCGGCGCGCAGGAGCACATCCGTGAACCCGCCCGAGGCCGCGCCGATATCGATGGCGGTAACGCCCGCCGGATCCACATTGAAATACCCCAGGGCTTTTTCGAGCTTGTAGCCGCCCCGGCTGGCGAACATGTCATCGTCCCGGACCGTGAGCGGCGTTTCCTCGTCGAACTGCTCGGACGCTTTCTGGATCCTGCGGTCCCCTGAGAACACTTTGCCCGCCATGATGAGTGCCTGGGCCTTTTCCCTGCTCGGCGCCAGGCCCTTCATATTCAGAAGCACGTCAGCCCTTATCTTCATGCCGCACATCCTTTCCGACCGCCCGGGCGATCCCCACGGCGTTCAAACGCCAGGTCTCAAGGAAACTGTTCCTGTCCCCGTGGGGATAAAAACGCGGGGGCAGCGCCAGGATCCGGGGCGAAGGCAGACCGCTGAGAGACGCGAACTCGCATACGGCGCTCCCGAACCCGCCGGAGATCTGATGCTCCTCGACGGTGAAGCAGGGCCCTTTGCGCAGGGCGTCCGCAAGGAGGGTCTCATCCAGAGGCCGCACGGAATTGGCCCCGATGACCGTCACGGATATGCCCTGCGCCTCCAGGAGGCCGGCTGCCTTCAGGGCCTCGCCCGCCATGTTGCCCGAGGCGATGATCGAACCGGACGCGCCCTCACGCAGCACATGCCACTTCCCGGGCTCGAAAGGCCCGGTGACGGCCGCGGGCAGGGGGTCGAAGCGTTTCGGGTACCTGATCACGTTAGGCCCGGCGCCGCGGGCCGCGCGGGAGACCATCGCCAGGAGCTCCTCAAGACAGACCGGCGTGCAGATATCAAGGCCCGGGACGGCCCTGAAGCAGCTGATGCCGTAGAGCCCGTGATGGGTCATGCCGTCCTGGGCCGCGAACTCGGCCCGGTCCGACAGGAAGGTCACGGGGAGCCCCTGACAGCACACATCCTCCAGGATCTGATCGACGGCCCGCTGAAAGAAAGTGTCGTACACCGCCACGAAGGGCTTCATCCCTCCCGCGGCCAGGCCCGCCGCCATGGTGACGGCATGCTCCTCGGCGATCCCGACATCAAAGAGCCGGTCAGGGAATCGTTTCGCGAAAGAGGCAAAGCCCGTGCCCCTGGTCATCGCGGCGGTCACCACGGCGATCTTCGGGTCCTTTTGAGCCTCTTCGAGCAGGCGGGCGCAGACTTCCTCGCCCGCCGCCTTTCCGCCGGCGGCCCCTTTGGGCGGGAGGTTGTGAAATCCCTCCGGGTTCTTTTCCGCTTCCTCGTGCCCTCTGCCCTTCTGGGTCATCACGTGGATCAGCACGGGCTCATCCATGTTCTGAGCCTTCGCCAGCACGGTGGAAAGGCGCTTGATGTCATGCCCGTCCACGGGGCCGATATACCGGATCCCCAGGGACGAGAAGAACTTGTCGTTGATGAAGATGTTCCTGATATGGTCCTTAAAGTTATGGAACAGGTCGTGCAGCCTTTTCCCGCACACAGGCACCTTCAGCAGCGCCTTGGACACGTTCCCCTTGATCTGCTGCCAGCCCTTGCTCAAGCGCAGGTAGGTCAGGTAATTAGAGAGCGCCCCCACGTTGCCTGAGATGGACATGCCGTTGTCATTGAGCACGATGATGACCCGGGTGCGGGTGTTCCCCATATCGTTGAGGGCTTCATAGGCCATCCCGCCGGTCATGGCGCCGTCGCCCACGACGCACACCACCCGGTGATCCCCGCCCGTCAGATCCCGCGCCCGGGCCATGCCGGCGGCCATGGACAGGGAGGAAGAAGAGTGCCCGGTATTGAAAAGATCATACGGGCTCTCCTCCCGCCGGGGAAAGCCGCTGATGCCCCCCTCCTGACGGATCGTGGAGAAGGACCGGTACCGGCCGGTCAGGAGTTTATGCACGTAGCACTGGTGTCCCACATCAAAAATGATTTTGTCTTTCGAAAAATCAAAAACATGATATAATGAGAGAGTCAGCTCCACGATGCCCAGGTTGCTGGCCAGATGGCCGCCGTTGACGCTGACCGTATCGACCATGACCCGCCTGACCTCGGAAGCGATCTCTTCCAGGTCACTCACGGGCAGGGACTTGAGTTGTTCAGGAGCCTTCAGATCCGATAATTTCATCATTCCACCTGCAAGAAATAATAGGATACGGGCTCAGTATAGCATAGTTCACCACACCCTGCAAATCGATAAACGAGGTACACGAATGAAATGTCCCAACTGCGGAATGTGGAACCGCGACAGCCTGCCCCGCTGCTTCAAGTGCGGCACGCCTCTTGACGGCGCTCACAGGACCCAGCTGCCCTGGGAAGAGGAGATGCAGTCCATCCAGAAGGGGCGCGAATATACCCGGATCGGCGAGGACGGCCGGGCCGTGACCGAAAAGGACGACCGGGAAGTGCTGGCCGAAGAGATGGCCCAGCTCCAGAAACGCTGGGAGCACGGCCAGGAGGAACAGAACCGGCTGCGCACCGCCTCCGCGGCCCTCAACATCCATCCCTCCACCAGGAACATCGAGCGCGTCTCATCCCGGAGCCATCCGGAATACCGCAACCCCTACATCTATTCCAATGTGGAGGTGGAGGGCGAGGTCAGGCCGAACGCCAGGAGAGTGGATCCCCCGGCGCAGGATCTTTTCGAAGACGGCCCCGTGAACGACAAGCGGCGGCAGAGGCCCGAAAAGCTCAAGCCGCTGAAGAATTACCGGGTCACCCGCCGGTTCATTTCAGCCCGGGTGCTCAGAACAGCGGCGCTCATCATGATCGCCGCCGCCCTGCTGCTGGCCGCGTACCGGTATCTCTACCTGCCCTTCATGGAGGACTCGAAAAAGGAGAGCATCACCGAGACGGCGATCATCACCCCCTCGATCCTGGAGGACGATCCGGCCCACACCATCCGGATCCCCGGCGAGGAAGGCGCCAGCATCTATATCAAGGAACTGCGCCGTTCCTACACCGTGACCGGAGGATACGCCACCATCGAGATCGCGGACTATGTGTGGTACGAGAACAACGAGTCCGTCACGGAGGAAGAGGTGACGGCCACCATCACCCCGTACCTGAAGACCAACGCCGGAGAGCAGGTGGCCATGGGCGTGCTCACGTTCCCGGTGACCATCCCCGTGAGCCCCCTGACACTGGTGAGCCCGGACACCGGTTACGCCGAGGTGTCCACCCCCCTGTACAACATCCAGTTCCGGGTGGACAAAAACAGCACCGTGACCATCAACGGCGAGAACTATTCCGACCTGGTGAACACCCAGAACGGCCTGATCTCCTACAACGCCACGGTCCAGCCCATCGGGAACAATTATTATGAGATCAGGACCCGATGCCAGAACTACCGGGAGAACAGCGTGACCGTGACTATCTACCGGGCCGTGCAGGAGATCCCCCTGGACCTGAGCACCACCCTGGGCAACAGGGCCATCGAGGAGACCATGACCATCACCGCCACCACCCTGCCCGGAGCCACCGTCACCGTGGAGACGCCCCATGAGGATCTGGACCTGAGCCGGCTCAATTCCACAGGCGAATTCTCCTTCAAGGCCCGGTTCGAGACCATCGGCACCAACACCATCACCATCGTGGCCACCTACCCCGGCAAGGAACCCTCGATCGTCAACTACGACGTGTATTACCTGCCTCCCGCCGCGGTCTACACGCGCCAGGCATGGCCCCTGAACACGGCCTGGCACTACTCGGACCTGCTGAGCAATATCTCCGCCCGGATCGCCAAATCCCAGATCTACGTGTGCGAGGGCACCATCGTCAGTATCCTGTCCAACTCGCCCCAGCTGGCGATCATGGAGATCGGTGACAAAACATCGTCCAGGCAGGTGCTCCTCGAGAACCAGACGACGGATACCTGGGCCGTCGGCGAGAGCTACCGGGTGTTCGCGGACGTGTACGGGCTGTACAACGGCATGCCGCGTTTCGTCGGAAGATATACCTACCCACCCAGATAGAAGCGAAAACCGGAAAAGAGGCGCCGAATGATCAAAAAACTTCTTAAAAGCGTACGAGAGTACAAGCGCAGCTGCATCCTGGCCCCCACGATGGTCTCCATGGAGGTGATCATGGAGGTGATCATCCCCATGCTGATGGCGGACATGATCGACAACGGCATCGAAAAGGGGGACCTGAAGCACGTGGCCGTCATGGGCGCCGTGCTCATCGCGGCCTCCTGCCTGTCCATGTTTTTCGGGCTCTACGCCGGACGCTGCGCGGCCGTGGGCGGCTGCGGTTTCGCGAAGAACCTGCGTGAGGACCTGTTCGCGAGGCTGCAGAGCTTCTCCTTCACGAACATCGACCGTTTCTCCACGGCCAGCCTGGTCACCCGTTTGACCACCGACGTGAGCAACGTGCAGAACGCCTTCCAGATGATCATCCGCATGGCGGTACGATCCCCGATGATGCTGATCTTCGCCACGGTGATGGCCTTCAGGGTCAATTCCTCCCTGGCCATGGTGTTCCTGGTGGCCATCCCGGTGCTGGGCGTGGGGCTGTACCTCATCATGAGCCACGCCCATCCGATCTTCGAAAGGGTGTTCAAGACCTATGACAAGCTCAACCGGGTGGTCCGGGAAGACCTAAGGGGCATCCGGGTGGTCAAGTCCTACGTGCGCGAGGAGCATGAGGAGCAGAAATTCCGGAGCGTGTCGGACAGCATCTACCGGGATTTCTCCAAGGCCGAAAAGATCGTGGCCTGGAACAGCCCGCTGATGATGTTCTCGGTCAACACCAGCATGCTGCTGATCTCCTGGTTCGGCGCGAAGATGGTCATCGCCTCCGGGAACGGGATCCAGGCGCCCTTTATGACCGCCGGCCAGCTGATGAGCATGATGACCTATACCATGCAGATTCTGATGAGCCTGATGATGCTGTCATTTATCATCATCATGGTCACGATATCGAGGGCATCCGCGGAACGGATCACAGAAGTGCTGAAGGAATCAAGCACCCTTACATCACCGGAAGATGCCGTGAATGAACTGGCCGACGGGTCCGTCTCATTCAGCCACGTCAGTTTCAGCTATACCGGTGATCCTGCTCACTGCTGCCTTGAAGACATTGACCTGACGATACCATCCGGCTCAACCGTCGGCATTCTCGGGGGTACCGGTTCCGCGAAATCCACGCTGGTGCAGCTGATCCCACGCCTCTACGACGCCACAAAGGGAAGCGTTTCCGTGGGAAACACGGATGTGCGAAGGTATGATTTGAAAACACTGCGCGACGGAGTTTCCATGGTGCTGCAGAAAAACCTGCTCTTTTCCGGCACCATTAAGGAAAACCTGCGCTGGGGGAATCCAAACGCGACCGATGAAGAACTGCGTCAGGCCTGTATCATCGCGCACGCCGACGATTTCATTCGGACCTTTCCGGACGGATACGATACCGTGATCGATCAGGGAGGAACCAACGTTTCCGGCGGACAGCGGCAGCGAATCTGCATTGCGCGTGCCCTGCTGAAGAAACCGAAGATCCTGATCCTGGACGATTCCACCAGCGCCGTTGATACCAAGACCGATGCAGAAATCCGATCCGCCCTCCGTAACGAGATTCCGAACACCACCAAACTCATTATTGCACAGCGCGTCGCCTCCGTGGAAGACGCGGATCAGATCATCCTGATGGACGGGGGCCGCATCGCCGCAGTCGGAACGCATGAGCAGCTGATGGAAACCAGTCCTGTCTATCGGGAAATCGCCGAATCCCAGAGGAAAGGAGTCTGATTATGCAAAATCCATCCATGAAAAAACACGATCCGAAAGCCGGAGAAAATCCCGAAGAAAAAGGCTTTCCCTTTCAGGGAAAAGCGCAGAGGAAGCCATCCCTCAAATCCATCGATACGAAGGTACTGAAAAGACTGCTTGGCTATATCATGCATTACCGCACACTGGCTGTCATCGTGGTATGCGCGATCGTCCTGTCCTCCGCCACGGGCGTAGCATCTTCCCTGTTTTTGGGCCGTTTGATCGACGATTATATCACCCCGCTCCTGCACGAACCCTCTCCGGAATATTCCGGTCTGATCCGTGCGCTGATTGTGATGGCCCTGATTTACCTGATCGGTATCGTTTCTTCCCTGACCTATAACAGACTGGGAGCAATCATGGGACAGGGTGTTTTAAAAACCATTCGGGATAATCTTTTCTCTCATATGCAGACCCTGCCCATCCGCTATTTCGATGCTCATCCCTTTGGGGATATCATGAGCCGGTATACCAATGATACCGACACCCTGCGGCAGCTGATCACGCAGTCCATCCCCAGCATGATCCAAGGTGTGATGACCGTTGTTTTTGTATTCGTATCCATGCTCTACACCAGCATCTATCTGACGCTTGCCGTGATGATTTTCATCTGGCTGATGCTGCAGGTAACACGGAAGATTACCGGAAAAAGCGGTGCCTATTTTATGCGCCAGCAAAAAGCGCTCGGTGATGTGAACGCGTATATCGAGGAAACCATCAACGGCCAGAAGGTCGTGAAAGTTTTTACTCATGAGGAGGCCGCTAAAGCGGATTTCGACCGGCGGAATAACAATTTGTTTGAAGTTTCTTCCAAAGCGAATATCTTTGCCAGCATCCTTGGTCCGGTCAATAACAACATGGGCTATATCCTGTTCTCGATCCTCGCCATCGCGGGGGGTGCACTTGCAATTACAGGTGCCGGAAATCTTTCGCTGCGGGGCATTTCTCCTCTGACACTCGGCGCCATTGCTTCCTTCCTTCAGCTTTCCCGCAGCTTTATCAACCCGATCGGCCAGCTTTCCCAGCAGCTGAACATCATCGTGATGGCGCTTGCCGGCGCAGGCCGCATTTTTGAACTCATGGATGAACCATCAGAACCGGATGAGGGCTATGTGACCCTGGTCAATGCCCAAACGGATGCTTCCGGGAATCTGACGGAATGCGCCGGACATACCGGAAAATGGGCCTGGAAGCATCCGCACGGCACCGGCGAAACCACATACACGAGATTAATGGGAGAAGTAACGCTCGACCATGTCGATTTCGGTTATCTGCCGGATAAACCGGTGCTGCACGATATCACGCTGTATGCAAAACCGGGGCAGAAAATCGCTTTTGTCGGCGCGACAGGTGCCGGAAAAACCACTATCACCAATCTGTTGAACCGTTTTTATGATATCGCGGACGGAAAAATCAGATATGACGGCATCAATATCAACAAAATCAGAAAGCCGGACCTTCGCCGTTCGCTCGGAATCGTCCTTCAGGATGTAAACCTGTTTACCGGAACCGTACTGGACAACATCCGATACGGCAAGCTGGACGCCACGGATGAAGAATGCATCGAAGCCGCGAAGCTCGTCAACGCGGACACATTTATCCGGCTGCTACCCGAAGGGTATCATACCATGCTGGAATCCGACGGTGCCAATCTGAGTCAGGGACAGCGGCAGCTGCTCTCCATTGCGCGCGCAGCCGTCGCGGATCCTCCGGTCATGATCCTGGACGAAGCAACTTCTTCCATCGATACCCGAACCGAGGCGCTGGTCCAGCGCGGTATGGACGCGCTGATGAAAAACCGCACCGTCTTCGTGATCGCGCACCGCCTGTCCACCGTTCAGAACGCAGATGTTATCATGGTGTTAGATCATGGGCGCATTATCGAACGCGGCAGTCACGAACAGCTGATCAGTCAGCAGGGTCAGTACTATCAGCTCTACACCGGAGCGTTCGAGCTTGAGTGATTCACAGCGTTATCGCAACCGATCCGTACAGTGTAAATCCGAATATCACGATCAGCCAGACCCACTCACCCACCGTGACCGGGTCCGGTTTATCGCTTTTTCCGATCAACCTGTAGAAAAACGCATACGGAAGAAGATCCGCACAGTAACGCGCGCCGAACTGATACGCGCCGAAGGTGCGGTGCATCAGGATCAGCAGAAGATGCACAAGAAAAACGGCAAACAGAACTGCACGTTCCGTATTCATGTTTTTTCTGAACAGATCGATCATAAAACGGATAAACAGAAACAGGATGGCAGGACAGGCGATCAGTACGGAAAACCCGAATTTGTTCAGTGACAGCTTTCCGTCTGATATGGAAAACGGCATGCCACAAAAACAGACCTTCGCGTTTTTCGGGACATGCGCTAATGAAAACTGAATGCCGCCCTGGGTCGAAAACTCCGGCAGATAATTGTGTCCGAATTCAAGAGGATTTCCGAACCGGATCGCATTGTACGCCCCGATCATCACAGCGACACACAAGCCCGCGATCACTCCCGTCCGAAGACGTCTGATCACATATTTGACATTCTTTCCTTCCCGGATGCATATCAGAGAATAAACCGCAATCAAAAGGATTCCGTACAGCGCATCAAAAGGACGGCAGGCAACGGAAAGCGCATAGCATAACAGGCTCACCGCGGGTCTGTCCGCTGTCAGGAAATAGATCGAAGCGGTAATCAGTCCGTACGCAAGCACCTGCGCGTGGTACCAGACCGCGCCTTCCAGCGTCAGCGGCAGCAGAGAAGAGGCAAAAGCAGATAAAAACGCCCACGCGGCAGCCTTGATCCGGTTTTCCCCCAGGTTATTCAATGCCCGGTACATCATCAGCACTGCCGTGCAGGTGTAAAGCTTCACCAGCAGATTGTCGGGCGTATCCCAGCCGAACAGAAATGTCAGCGGAAACAGAACGACGGACGGAAGAGGCGGAAACGAAACATAATACCGTCCTTCATATACAGCCAATTCCAGATAGGACAGGTTATTGACCCAGGTATGACCTTCCCTCCACGCCATTGCCTGCAGTGTATAGGACTTATAGGCGGAAGTCCCGGCAAAAGGGATGCCCGTTACCAGATGGAGGCCCGTCCAGGTGATTCCCATCAGCAGAACCAGCAGAACCGGAACGGGATCATTTGCAATTCTCCGGATTACGCTCCTCATAGGTTCATCCGGCACATCACGGAGCGGGAGTCGGCGAAGGCGTCGCAGACGGCATGGGTGTGACAGGTGACGGTGTCGGTATGGGCGTCGGGGTCGCGTTTTCCGCCTCGATCAGTGCCCTGATCACGTTCCATGTAGCCTTGCCGACATTTCCTTCTGCGCTGATCCCATTTGCGCGCTGAAAACTCTTTACTGCGTTTTTGGTGCCGCCAAGATACGTACCGGTCACTGTTCCGGTATAATATCCCCATTCCTTCAGTTTCATCTGCAGCCAGGCAACGTCTTCTCCCGACTTGTTTTCAGTCAGGTTCCTCAGTTCGCCTTCCGGAAGTTTCTGCCCGTCATATACGGGCGAAACGGTCGGAGCCGGCGTGGTCCTTGGGAGCATCACACTTTTATCCAGGGCACCGGGCTGAATCGCGGCTCGCAGTTCCGGATCCGCGGCCCCGTTTTCGTGTATCACGACCACAGTTCCCTCCCTGCAGTTCTCGTAAATCCACCGGGCATCCGCTACGGTCAACCGAACACATCCGTGAGAGCCGCGTTTTCCGAGACCCGTCAGAGAGTTCACTTTCAGGGACATCTCGTCATTCGCCGCATACAGAACGGAGTGAAACGCCATATCGTCATTGATTTTTACCCAATACTGCGCTTTGCCGCCTCCCCATTTTGGGAACTCGCACCATCTTGCCCTTCTGCCTGTCAATACATAAGTTCCCGGCGCAGAAGGATACGTCGTGGTTCCGGTGGCGCACAGGAAGCATTTATACAGATCGGTATAGTCTTCGGTGTCAGAAGCGTACTTCCAGACTTTGACCACCTGATTGTTCACATCAACCTCCAGATGGTACGGAACAGGTTCCGGTGTCGCAGCGGGCTTTGGAATCCCGTCGGACGCAACCACCGTATCGTCGTTGAAAATCGCATTCCAGGTTTTCTCGTCCACAATTCCCGTTTCCAGCAAACCGTTGAAGCTCTGAAAAGCAACAACAGCAGCCTGTGTGTTCCGGTAAAACCCCGCAGTCGTTTTCGGATAAGTAAAGAAACCCAGATCCATCAGTCTCTGCTGCAGGGCTTTCACTGAGTTTCCCGTGCTCCCGTAGCTGAGTTTGCCCGGATACTTCATTTCGGTTTCAACCGCTCCGACGGGAATCGGAGTCGAAACGGGTTTTTCAATATCGGAATACAGGATTTCCAGCGTCCAGACATCGGCTTTTCCTGTTTCCTCCATGCCGAAGTCACGCTGAAACTCGGCCACAGCTTCCTTGGTCTTGTTCAGGAAATTTCCGCTCACAGGTCCCGAATAGTAACCCAGTTCCGACAGCCTTTCCTGCAGAAGCTGTACATCGCTTCCCTGACTGCCGTATTCAAGCGGACGGTAGCATTCGCCAAAGATAATGTCCAGCGTCTCTGTGTCAGCTTCTCCCGTTGCCTCCATACCGTAGGCTTCCTGAACCGCTTTGACAGCGTTCTGCGTGATAGTGCCGAATTCTCCGCTCAGCGGTCCGCGGTAATAATTCAACGCTTTCAGCCTGGTCTGCAGTTCCAGTACCCGTTCATTCTTATCCCCGATCCGCAGGGTATCGTCTATCGGAACACTCTCCGACAAAGCCGGCGCAAACATCAGAATCAAACAAAGGAAAGCAGCCGCCCAACGAATTTTACGCATTTGTTGTTACTCCTTTACAAATCATTCCCTGAGCGATATATTTATAATGTAATTTTTATGATTTGTCAATATTACTTCATGCTTTTGTCATATTTTTACATTTTATTACAATACTTCCGGTCTCTCTCCGCTATCATCCCGCATCATTCCGTATTCACTTCACGGGAAACCACATGGTGTCCATCAGTTGAATGCCGCTGTCCAGCTGTACCGATCGCAGGATTCTTTCGCTGTCCTCCCCTTGTGCCGGGATCGGTCTGTAATCATTGACGCCATCCGCAGCCATGCCGCTTGTCAGTATGGGCGTAAGCGAAATCGCACACCCGAGATAAACGCCGTTTTCAAAACGCAGACGGACATTCGCCAGGATCGCATCAAAAACGGTCATTTCTATGGTTCCGCCGAACATCAGGTTGCCCAGACTCCATATCACCGGTGTATGTCCGATCACGGAGATCCCCTGTACTACATGCGGGTGTGTCCCAACCACCAGGTCCGCACCTGCCTGGGCTGCGGCAAGCGCCATTTCTTCCTGCAATTCATTATGATGTTCCGCATACTCCTGTCCCCAGTGGCAGGAATAAACAACCACATTGCAGCCTTCGTCCCGCAGAGCGGCAATGTCTTCATAAATCTGTCCCTTGTTCTGCAGATAAATCGTCTCGCGTATTCCGGCAAAGCCTATCCGTACGCCATCCTTTTCCCACACATAGCCGTATCCGTATCCGCTGTATGGGATCCCGCCTGCTTTGAGTGCGTCCCGGGTCGCTCTTTTTCCTTCCGACTGATAATCGATATAATGATTATTGGCAATATTCACCTGCTCTACGGAGCCTTCGGAAAGCACCTGTGTCCATGCCGGAAGTCCGCGGAAACGGAATTGTTTATCCGTCCTTTCGTGGCTTTTGTCGGCTTTCAGCACGCATTCGAGATTCACAAAAGTCATATCATCCCGTTCAAAGATCTCCTTCAGACCGCTGAAGGGATAACCGTAGCCGTAAGCATCCAGGTAAGCGGGAAGCGCCTCTTCTTTCTTCCACCAATTCTCGCGCACACCGATCACAGCATCTCCGCCAAGCGTCAGTCCGAGCTCCGTTTCTCCTGCTCCTGCTCCCCGATCTTCCGCAGGCTGCGTGTCAAAATCAAGCCGGTCGCATACGGACTGAACAGGAACTTCCTTTCCGGTAACAGACGCCTGTTCCCGCGCTCTCTCTTCCGGATCATCCAGAATGATGATTCGTGTATGCCAGGGCAGATGCGTCCATAACCAGTACGCGTCAACTCCGCTGTCATCCGCGGGATAATCCGGAAGCCGCACACAGCCATGGCTGGCTTTCGTACCGAGAGCTGTCCGCTGCTCCGTAAAGTCCGCAATCCTGTTTTCCTGCCGCCAGCCGATCTGGTGGATCAGGTTTCCGCCGTCATAGCGGATCGGATAATCATAGCGCTGTCTTTCCTGCGTAAACCCAAGCATATGTTCATCTGTCAGGAAGGAGCCTGCGGCAGTTTCACGGATGAGCTTATCCTTGGCCGCAAGACCTGTTGATACCGGGAATTCGGCAATACGCTTTCCGTCCTCATACAGCCTGGCCGTCTGTGTTTTTTTGTTGATCAGCAGTCCCCAATGAGGGTTCGGTTCCACTGTTTTCAGATTTTTCATCGGAACGAACCCGGTTATCTGTGCGCCGTCCTCATGTTCCCAGGCGGTAATCAGTGCCCAATCCCCCATCACTGCCAGCACATTCAGGCACTGGCTCTGGCCGTGCAGCGTGCCCAGGTTCCTGGCCCTCGTATCGGGGCCCGCATACACCTTCTGATGGCTGGTATTCTGGATATCCACTACGACGGAAGGCTGCTGCATCACGGTCCAGACAACCTTGTCATCCGCGTCCCAGGACGGAAGCAGAGGACCCGTGACCGCTGTTTCCCGTACAGGCGCAGCCTCATCCGTCAGTTCGACGGCAACAACCGTATCATAGTCTTCATTCTTCTCCGCAAAATAACGAACGCAATACTTTCCTGCGGGAAGAGGACCCTTCTGATCCTTCCCGTTCCAGCGGAACTTGTATGGTTCCTCGTTTTTTACTTCCTGGGTTCTGGTATAGAGGATATCGTTCGGGCTTTCCTCCCGATACACCTGCATGACCACATTGCCGGCGCGCACGAGACAGATTTCGCAAAACCAGTCCTGTCCCCCGCCCTGATACAGCCTGTCGCTGCTCGGAAGGGCGAACAGAAGCGCCTGTCTTACTTTCCCGACGTTCACATCAAATGAAATCGTGGTTTCCTTCCCGGAGTCCGTCAGAAAATGCGCTTCCGCGCGATAGGGTCCGTTCAGGTTCCCGATCCGCTGCCCGTCCTGCCGCAGGCCATCCCATTCAATGGTATGTGCTCCGGCAGTCACAGTTTCCCGAAGCGTCCTGAAAACCTGAAGGCCGTCTCCGATCGTGACGGTCAGCGTACCGGGCTCAGGCGCGTTTACGGCAAAACAATTTGAATCATAACCAACGATATCACCCACATGCGATACGGATAAAACTGTTTCGCCTCCCGCGCAGCAGATACCCACAGCCGCTGCCGCGGTCAGGATCAGCAGCAATTTCAACATTCTCATTCTCATACAGCCTCTGCACAAAGCCGGTATCCGCAGCGGTATACGGTCTCAATGGTGTTTTTCCCCAGCTTGCTCCGCAGCCGCTGCACATGCACATCCACTGTTCTCGTTACGCCCATGTTCTGAAACCCCCATGCGTTTTTCAGGATCACTTCACGCGAAACCGGCTCGTCCACGTGTCTTGCCAGCTCGTGCAGCAATACATACTCCTGCGCGGTCAGCGGACACTCCTCCCCATCCATGAACACTTTTCTTTTCGCTTCGTCGATTTTCATCAGCCGGCTGTGTTTTCCTTCGTCCTTCATCAGAAAAAAACGGTTCATCCGAATCACCCCGTTTATTAGACGAAAAAACCGTCAAAAATGTTGCATGCGGTCACTGCCGGTTTAATTTGCTGCGCAGACGGCTGAACGCGCTCTCCGAAACGCGGTAGGATTCTTCTTCATAGATCGCAGAACTGCCCGTGCGGCTTTTGGTCACATTCAGCACAAGGCCGATCCCGATCATGTTGGTGATATAATTGGATCCTCCGTAACTCAGAAACGGGAGCGGAATGCCCGTGATCGGCATCAGTCCCAGACACATGGATATATTTTCAAACACATGGAAAAACAGCATGGACATTACCCCGATGATGATCAGACGGCCGTATCGGTCCTGTGTATACCGGGCCAGCATCAGCATGCGCAGAACGATGAACAGATAACATGCGATAATGGAAACAATGCCGATAAAACCGAATGCTTCACCGATCGTGGAAAGAATAAAGTCCGTCGAGTTTTCAGGCACTCCGCCAAGCTGCGTCACCGTACCCAGCCGAAATACCCCAAGTCCCGAAAGCTGCCCGGATCCGATCGCCTTTTGTGAATTCAGCAGCTGATAGCCTCCGCTCTGCGCGTACTTCGTCGGATCCGTGAACGCGAGCAGTCTCAGGATTCTTCTGTCGGTCGATTCCGTCAGCAGCGCATAAGCGATGAGAAGACCGATGCCAAGCGCCGCGACCAGGATAAGGCCTACTACGAGCCGGATATCCGCGCCCGAGAAGTAGATCATGGCGATTACCACGAACGCGATCACGATAACGGAACCGGTTTCGCTTTGTGCCAGAATGATCAGGGAAGGAAGCGCAACCAGGATTCCGGCCCTGACGAAATCACGGATCGTGCTCAGCGGTTTATCCGATTTGGACAATTGTTTCGCCAGCGCAAGGATAATGGCTATTTTGGAGAATTCGGCAGGCTGAATGGACCGTCCGAAACCGGTATTCAGCCAGGCGCGGATCCCGTTCACCAGGGTAGCGGTAATCAATGTGATGACAAGCAGCGCTGTAACGCCAAGATAAATCAGTCTGCCCAATCGGTTCCGGTACAGATCGAGCGGGATCGTGGTCACGACGGTCAGCACCACCGGCGATACCAGCACGAATATGCTCTGCCACATGGAGGATCGTGAATTGAGCACATAATTCAGCAATGAAAGATCCGTGCCCTTATCGGGATCGTATGTCGCGCTCGCGATACAGTAAATCCCGAACAAAGACAGCAGATAAACGGCTACCAGCAGCTGCCATTCAAAATGTCCGTAGCTTCTTTTTCTTGCTTCCTGCATCATCCGGCCGTATCTTCCTCCTTACAACCGATGAAAAAAACGGTATACGGGGCTTCCTTCCATCACAGGCAGCGGAACAGATGCTCCCGAAAGCCTGAGTGCGATATTCCCGATCGCCCGCTTCAGTTTTGCGTCATTTTCCCGCAGAAAACCGTTGTTTTCTGTGTTTAGACTGGCCAGTGTTTCCGTTTCCGGCACGATTCCGATGAGCGGTAAATCCATTGCCTCCGCCGCGCGTGAAGGCGTTACAGTCCGCCTGGAAAGAACCGCCGCTTTCCGCACACGGTTCATGATCAGCGCGATATCGTTTACGCCGTGTTCCGTAAGAAACTGAACCGTCCTCTCAGTATCCCGCATACAGACCGGATCAAGCTGGGAAACCAGAATTGCGCGATCCGCAGCTTCCAGCAGGATCCGGATGTTTCTTCCGATCCCGGCCGGAGCGTCAAGGAATACGTAATCCGCCTTTTTTTTCAGCTGTTCCGTGATGTTTCTGATATCCTTGGCGCGGATTTCCGAAGCTTTTGCTGTCTGTGAAGAGGAAAGCAGAAAGAATTTTTCATCATACCCCTCGACAGGATACAGCGCGTCATCCAGCGGACAGTTGCCTTCCGTCACATCAAACAGATCGTAAATCACCCTGTCCTGCATGCCGAGCAGCAAATCCGCGCACCGAAGACCGATATCGCCATCCACCAGGATACAGCTGCTGCCGTCCCGAGCCAGCGCACGGCAGAGCAGCACGGCGATGGTACTTTTCCCGACTCCTCCCTTGCCTGAGGCGATCAAAACACTCTGTCCCATTCCTGTTCCTTCTTTTTCCGCTTACGGTGTAAGCTGATTTCCCCCGGGCAGTCTCAGGGTCGCGTCCGTTTTGTTCAGTTCGTCCAGATACCATCCCACAAAATCGCGCACGGCCTGCGTCGCGTGCGACCCGGCGTATCCGTTCGGTATAAAGGAAACTACGGCGATCTTCGGATGTTCCTGCGGTGCCAGACAGATAAACCAGGCGTTATTCTCAAGATCCAGCTTGATTCCTCCGATTGTTACCTGACTGGTTCCGGTTTTTCCCATGATCCACTCGCTCGCGGTATATTTCCATGTTCTGAAGTAGCTCTGCGCGGTGCCTCCGTCATCGACAACGCCTTCCATCCCTTTCTGGATGTAATACAAATACGGCTCAGCATCTGTCAGATGATTGAATTTGCTCGGTGCGTACGCGGACATTACTTCTCCTTCCGGAGAGATAATGCTGTCGATGATGTTCACATTCCATACGTCACCATAGGCAAGAGCACCCAGGTACCGCACGACAGCAACCGGTGTCAGCAGCGTAATGGACTGTCCGATCGCCACCTGAATCTCCTGGCTGCCGCCCCATTTGATCGTATTCAGATATATCCACAGGTCACTCATCAGCGCTGCCTGCATGACCATGGTCCTGGTCATGTTCAGTTCGCTCATCAGGATCGGTCTCGCATTGACGACCCAGTCATCGGAAGGCGTATTGATGGCCATATCCATCAGCTGCTTGATCGTACGGTCAAGGCGCGCCTCGTCATATGCAATGCCATAGCTTGCCCCGTAGTTGATCAGGTGGCGTTTGATCGCGTTGGCAACGATGATCGGCGTATCTGTCACCTGCTCGCGCATCGCGACGGTCGTGTCGTACAGATTCTGCTGGTTTCCCACAATGGACCGCAATTCACCCGGCAGCTGTATTCCGGTTTTGCTCGTCAGCCCCATTTTTGCCGCATATTTATATAAAAGCTGCTGAGAGTTCAGTTCCGATCCGTTTGTCCCGTACAGATAGCTTGCCAAGGTATAGAAGAAAAAGTTGCAGGAATGTGAAAGTCCCTCCACGATGGTTTGATCCCGGTGCTGATTCGGATAATTGGTCCAGCATGTCGGCGCTTCGTTCTCGTTCTTTGTATAGCCCATGAATTTTCCTTCGTCGCTGATCCTGCTCTCTACCGTAAACCCGGTCACGGCGCTGTTTGTCAGCGCTGCGAGACCGGTAACCATCTTGAAAATGGATCCGGGCTCGGCACGGGTCTGCACCGAATAATTCATCAGCAGGTTTCTCTCGTCCGTCACTACTTCCTGAGCCGCTTTCCCTCCGGTGATCATCGCGTTCAGATCATAGGTCGGATACTGCGCATCCGCAAGCAGGCTGCCGGTTTCAACATCCATCACAAGCAGTACGCCGGTCGAAGCCAGCTTGATGGGATACTCGACCCAGTCCCTGCTCTCGATCTTCAGACGGTTCGTCTCCAGCCAGTTGCCCTTGTTCATGGTCGTTTCCTGAAGATCGCGCACCGCGTTCACATTATTCGCGATGGCTTTTTCCGCAACCCGCTGCATGTTCACATCCAGCGTCAGCTTCACGGTATTGCCGTCTTCCGGTTCCGTATAGTCAAGTTCACGGGTAATTTTTCCGTTTGAATCCTTTTCAACCAGCCGGCTTCCCTGCCGATCGGTGATACATGCCGTCAGCCAGGATTCCATGGAGCTTTCGATCCCGTCCAGCCCGATGTGATCATTCATCGCATATCCCTGCGGCTGAAGCTCGTTATAATACCGCTGCGCGTTCTGAATCGCGCCGGTATAGCCGATGATATTGGATGCAAGCGATCCCTGCGGATAAATCCGTTTTTCTCCGACACGGATCCCCATACCGCGCATGGACAGGCTGTTGCTTTCGATGCGCGTCACCGCGTCATAGGGAATATCCTTTGCGATCGTTACCGGGACCGAGTTGAACAGATTCATCTGCATTTCATTGTATACGGCAAGCACCTTCAGGCTGGTTTCCTCGTCCACGGTCGCGATTGCCTTGACGCTGCCGTTGGCGGAATCGGCCAGCCGGTATCGCTGGCAAAGCCTTACATAGCAGTTTTCCGGGTTCTCATACGCGGAAGATGTCAGATAATGGTTGCTGCGCCACTGGTTTTCCCTGGTTTTCAGTACGCTTTCCGACACTCCTGTTCCGAAGTTCAGTTCCCACAATCCCGATTCCGGATTATGGAACAGAGGCTGGGTGACGCTCAGTTCGCAGCCGTAATCCTCCAGGATTCGGAGCACGGAAAGAATAGACTGCGTGAATTCGCCGTAATCCGCGGAAGAATTCTCTTCGCTGGTCCGCTGGAAAGTCAGTTCGTATGAGACTTCGGATTTGGCGAGTATCACGGAGTTCACATCAACGATCATTCCCCGCATGCCTTTGATGGGTATGCTTTTTGTGCCGGATGCGTCGGCGCTTTCCGCGTATGATTCCCCGTTGACGATCTGAAGCCGGTATGCGCCGTATATCATATACCCGAAAGTCAGGATCACGATCGCGGCGAATACCCAGAATGCCATGTTGTCCTTGCGTTTTCCGGCATTTGTTTTTCTCTCGTTTCTCATCTCATTTCACCCGCAACTCTCCGCACGGACCTGCGGTACATCCCCAGCGCAGCCCTGATCGGGAAAGCTGCAGCCATGCTCAGCAGTATGGTATATCCGATCTGAACAGCAGATCGTCCTATGTGCACCCATGTGATCGGAACGCCGTTGAGGTACACATAACCAAGCAGGATCACTTCCATGGTCCCACTGATTCCTGCGGCCGCAAACAGGATCCGGAGAAAGGGCGGCAGCTCTTCCCTCACCCTGTTTGGATGCAGCACTGCCCATTTTTCCCGCTGTCTTTCCGTTTTGTCCGCCGTTGCCTGTGCCCACAGCATGGTCAGCACGGGATAGCAGATGATATACAGCGCCTGGACCTGGGAGAGTGTCGTTTCCATCAGGATACCGATCATACAGGAAGCACAGAAAGCGCCTTTTTTCCCGCAGGAAACAATCACAACCGCAAGATAGGCAATCATCAGATTTCCGCAGACGCCTGAGAAGCGGAAATAATCCATTGCGCAGGTTTGGATCAGGAACACAAGCAGTGCTCCCGGGATCACAACAAGCAATTTTCGAATCGAAGAAATCTTTTTCAAAACGATCGTCTCCTGCTATTCCTCCTCCACCGTCAGGCTGCCGGGATCAAACGTCGGCGCCGGAGTCGGTGTCGGAGACGGAGTGGGTACGGCAGTCGGGGTAGGCGTAGCGTCCGGTCTGTCGGGAGCCTGGTAGGAAAGGTTTTCCGGAACGGCCGTTGTGTTTGCGTTTTCCGTCGGAGCGGGGCTTTCAGTTTCCCTCGCTTCCTCAGTCGGCTGTATCGTTTCACCCGGTTCGGGGGAAGCGGATTCAAAGGAGAGATCATCCCCGATCTGAAAGGTCGGCTGCGGTCTCGCCGTTATCAGCGGTTCGAGGGTCGCTTCGGAGAATGACGCTCTCTGCTGCACTTTTTCCGTATAAGCGGGGCGGTATCGGTAAATCACCACGTATTCCAGATGCTGAAAATCCACGATCGGTTCCACAACGATATAGGACTTATTCTCATCCATGCCGCGGGTGCTCTCACGAACGTATCCGATAGGGATTCCTTTGGGGAACTCAACTCCCACTCCGCTTGTCACAACCATATCCCCCGGCCTCGGCAGGCTGGTTTCAGGCAAATAATACATCCTGCACATGGCTGTTCCGTCCACGGACAGTGTTCCTTTTACGGAACCCTGGTCCCGGCTGGACTGGATCATCGCCGCCACAGTCGCGTCCCCGTCAATGATGCACATTACCCTGCAGGAATTCGCTTCGACCCCGTACGTGTATCCAACAAGGCCTCCGGAATACACGACAGCCATGTTTTCCTCGATTCCCTGCCGTCTTCCGGCATCCACCGTCAGCACGGAAAAGTAATTCGTCGTATCATGCGCAATGACGTTTGCGCTCACCGGGTCAAGATCGGCATTCCGCTTCATTTCATCCATCAGGTCATATAAATCTTCCACCTGGCGGCGATACTCATCCGCCATCGCCGCCTGTGATGCCAGCTCATCGATCTGAAGCAGAAGCTGCTCATATTCGTATTCGATGTTTCCGCGAATCTTCAATTCGCGGAAATAAGAAGCGACAGATTCCGTCACGGAGGAAAACAGCCGCTGAACAGGCGCAACGATTCGTGAAACAGCAGCCTTCGGACGTCTGAGCAGCGGGATATCCACAAAATTCGATACAGTCATGACAGCAACCGTCAAAAACAGAACGGCAATAAGAAGCCATGTCAGAAGCTTTGTGGTTCTGCCGCGTCTTTCCTCATCCCGATAGTATTCGGGTTGTTCAGACGTTTTCAGTCTTTGCACGGAAGCTTCCGGCGCATCGGCTTCCTCCGTTTCTTCTCCGGTTTCCTGTTCCGCATCGGGAAGCGGACTGTCCGGGGTTCTCTCATCGGTGCCCGGTTTTTCTTTTATTTTTTCCGGTTCCTCGTCTTTCTCCGGTTTTTTGTATAGGGATTCGTCAACTTCCCTGGCCATTTGCCTTGCCTATTCCTCCTCGTTTTCACGCAGGAAGCTCGATCTTCCGATTCGATGCAGCAGTTCGATATTCTCCACCAACTGCCCGACTCCCTGGATCGCACAGGTCCCCGCATCCTTTGCCAGCAGCACCGGGATTCCCAGTTCGCTCGCGATATACTGATCCAGCCCAAGCAGATTTGCGCTTCCTCCGCACAGATAGATCCCGTTTTTCATGATATCACCGATCAGCTCAGGGGGCGTGCGTTCCAAAACGAAACGGATCGCCCCGAGAATCGCCTGGCAGGGTGCCTGCAGCGCTTCGTACACCATATCCGAACCGAGCACCGCATTCCGAGGCAGATTTGTCACCATATCCCTTCCCCGGACCGGCGATTCACGGTATTCCTGCATCGGATAAGCGCTTCCCAAATTCAGTTTTACATCCTCGGCAGTACGGTCTCCGATCATGATATTGAACGTCTTTTTGACATACGCGGAAACGCTTTCATCCATTTTGATCCCGCCGATTCTGATGGCTCTTGAGAGCACGACGCCTCCCAGGGAAATCACCGCCGCCTCCGTCGTCCCTCCGCCGATATCCACTACCATCGAACCGACGGGATCAAATACAGGCAGTCCGCAGCCGAGGGCGGACGCAAATGTCTTTTCCACAAGATGCAGTTTGCCCTGCCGGACCCCGGCGGCAAAAGCCGCCTGTCTGACTGCACGCTTTTCGATCGGCGTTACCCGGCTTGGCACTGTGATCACGGCACGGGGCTTGACCAGATGGGAAACTCCGATGGCTTTCCGCACAAAAAACTGCAGCATATACTGTGTCAGGTCGAAATCACGGATCATACCGTCGCTCAGCGGCCGGACGCACACCATTTCTCCGCCCGTACGCCCCAGTACGCTCAGCGCTTCTTCCCCGATCGCGCGCACCGTATGCTTTCCTCCGCGATCCAGCACCAAAACAGAGGGTTCTTCTATGATAATCCCTTTATGCCGTACATAAACAAGGGTATTGCTGGTTCCAAGGTCAATTCCGATATCCGGTGCAAAAATGGCCATAAACTCTTCCAACTTTCCCGGTTTTCCGTATACTTACAGCAGCAAGCCATAGGGCAGGAGCATTTCTCTGACAAGATGCATCGGAAGTCCGATCACACAGGTCACTGACCCGTTAACCCGTCTTACAAATCGGGAAGCACTTCCCTGTATCGCATACGCGCCTGCTTTCCCTTTGTATTCACCGGATGCGATATACCCGTCAATCACGTCGTCGGGGATTCTGTCAAACACCACTTCTGCGGCATCGTACGCTTTGTTTTCCCCCAGGGGTCCTGAGACACATACGCCGGTATACACCCTGTGCTCATTCCCGTTCAGCAGGTGAAGCATACGTCTCGCATCATCCTCATTCCTGGGTTTTCCCAGGATCTCTTTCCTTCCGGGCAGGTATACAACGGTATCCGCTCCCAGAACAATGCTGCCCGGATGATTTCGCGCTATCGCGCCGCATTTGCTGCAGGCGTTCAGAATCACGGTTTCAGCGGGGTCATCCACGCTGCATTCAGCCGCATCCGAAGACAGCACCGTAAACGGTATCCCGGTAAATGTCAGTAATTCCTTGCGTCTCGGAGACGCGGAAGCGAGAATCAGTTCCAATTCTTTTCCTCAGCATCAAGTTTCAGCATTGCCGCTTTCAAGGTAAAGCAGACCTTTTATATTATACCATAAAACAGGCGCCTGCGTACAGCTTTTCGGGCAATTTCGCTTTATTCGCTCCGAAGGGCATTCACCGGATCCTTGCGTGCGGCAATTCCCGACGGGATCAACCCCGCCGTGAGCGTCAGCAGCATGGAAATCACAACCAGGATCGCGGCGCTCGTCAAGGGCAGGAATGCGATGGCCGCAATGCCCGTCAGATGACGTATCACCGTATTCACGACAATATCAAGCAGCAGGGTGGCACCGATTCCGATGATTCCTGCCGAAAAACCGACAATCAGGGTTTCCGCGTTGAACACCCGTCCGATATCCCGTCTTGAAGCGCCGATCGCGCGCAGGATACCGATTTCCTTGGTTCTTTCCAGCACAGAAATATACGTGATCACACCGATCATGATGGACGATACAACAAGGGATATCGCGACGAAGGCAATCAGCACATAGGAAACCGCGTCCACGATCGTGGTAACACTGTTCATAATCAGTCCGACATAATCCGTATACCGGATCTCATTTTCTTCTTCCGCCTGCAGGTTGTACTCCTCAATGATTTCGTTGATTCTCTCCTTGGATGCGAAATCGACCGCGTAGATGTAAATTGAGGATGGGCTGTCCTTATCCGAAACGCCGAACTGCAGCAGATTGTCTTCCAGCGTGCGCTCCGAGGACTGAAACATGCCGTTTCCGAAAACAGACGCCATTTTTGCAAGCTGCGTATAGGACAGCCCGCGAATCTGCGGATAACGTTCAAAATACGGCTCAAGAATTTCGGAATGTGCTTCCATCCACGCGGCGAGCTCTTTCTCCGTCATTCCTTTGCCCCCCGAGAAAGGAAGTCCCGTCAGCACATCCGTATCCGGATGTTCAAGCTGATCCAGTACAACGCCGCTTTCATTGATCCGGTCGATCACATACTCCGTGAGTGACGGCAGGTATCCGATCCCGCCGCTGCTCTGCATGGCAACCGCGTCATCTCTCGGCCGCAGGATACCGGTCACGGTCAGGGAGGGGGCGTGGGCGAGCAGGCTGTTCAAATATGTCCGGTCCTCCGTACGGTCCAGATATACACCGCTTTCGGTTTTTTCATACTGATCCGTATTCAGCAGCAGGCGAAAGTCCATGGCCATCAGTTCTTCATAGGAAAAACTCATCTCCGGCAGGCTGATTTCATTCCCAAGCAGCACTTCTTCCGTCAGTTTTCTGATTTCAGACTGGTCACGCAGTCCCAAAGCATAGAGGGTATAATCGCTGATCTGATTTCTCCCGCTTACGATCAGCACAACTTCATTCCATTCGGACGGCATCCGACCCGAGATCAGTTCATACTGCTCTTCCAGCAAATCCCGGTTATCCAGTAATTCGGTGAAAACATCCAGGTTCTGGAAAGCATTGGATGATGCGCTCATTGCGGTGAGCATGGCATTGCTTTGAGACCCCATCAGATCACTCTGCTCAAGGACCTGACTCGGATGCACCTGAATAAAATCCCCGCCGCTTTTTCTGTAAATGCGCAGCGGCGCGGGATACGTATACCGGATATCCGTCACAAGCGTCTGTATTTCCCGGTTTCCGTCAAGCCAAAGCTTAAAATCACGGAGATTGTTTTTTTTCACTGCCATGTTCATCGCGTTCAGCATCCGGCTCATGACATTTCCGGATGTGATGATTCCGTCACGTATCTCTCCCCGGCTCTGCCTGTCCGCCCGCATGGAAAGCATCAGACCGCTCATATCCACGCTGTTTTTTTCGATCTGAAGCGGATACGCAGACAGGGTATCCCTCTGCACCCGGTCTATGTACTGCTTAACCCCGGTTGAGATAGACAGGATCAGGGCAATGCCGATGATTCCGATCGAACCGGCAAAAGCCGTAAGCAGGGTCCTGCCTTTCTTCGTCAGCAGATTACGGAATGAAAGGCCCAGCGCAGTTGCAAAATGCATAACAGTGGTTTCTCTGCGGTTCTGCGTGTCCTTTTCCCCGTCTTCGCCGTCATAGGGAGCGGTATCGTCCGTCACCCTGCCGTCAAGCAGACGGATCACCCTTGTCGCGTACCTCTCTGCCAGTTCAGGATTATGGGTAACCATGATGACCAGCTTCTCCCTGGCCAGTTCCTTCAGCAGTTCCATGACCTGGATACTTGTATCGCTGTCGAGCGCCCCGGTCGGTTCGTCCGCCAGCAGGATTTCCGGCTCATTTACCAGCGCCCTGGCAATGGCGACCCGCTGCATCTGTCCGCCGCTCAGTTCGTTCGGTTTTTTCCGCAGCTGATCTCCAAGCCCGACCTTTATCAATGCTTCTTCGGCTTTCTTTCTGCGTTCCGCTTTGCCCGCGCCTGACAGAGTCAGCGCAAGTTCCACATTTCCAAGCACTGTCTGGTGCGGGATCAGGTTGTAGCTCTGAAAAACAAATCCGACCCGGTGATTGCGATAAATGTCCCAGTCCGCTTCGGTATACTCTTTCGTTTTTCTTCCCTGAATCTTCATTTCACCGTCCGTATAGCGGTCAAGACCGCCGATGATATTCAGCAGCGTGGTCTTTCCGCATCCGGAGGGTCCGAGAATCATGGCAAACTCGCTTTTTCTGAACTTCAGATCGATTCCGCGAAGCGCTTCAACAGTAAGCGTGCCTGTTTGATAAACCTTGGTAATGCGTTCCAGTGACAGCATGTCTGACTCCTTCAGAATGTGATACATATTTGATTATGCGCGGAAACATGACCGGCAAGTATCGAAAAAAAGGCAGAAATATGGCTTTTTTACAGAGCCGCGACTCCCAGTGTAGCAAAAATAAGAAGAAGCCCGTACAGAAGCGCCAGGTAATCCGTTTTTCTCATTCTGAGCACATGCAGTTTGGTTCTGCCTTCCCCTCCGTGGTAACAGCGCGCTTCCATTGCCATCGCAAGGTCTCCGGCTCTCCTGAAAGCACTGACAAAAAGCGGTACAAGCAGAGGAATCATCGCTTTTGCACGCTGCATCAGGTTTCCGCTTTCAAAATCGGCTCCGCGTGCCGCCTGTGCTTTCATGATTTTATCCGCTTCCTCCAGCAGTGTCGGAATAAACCGAAGCGCGATCGTCATCATCATTGCCATCTCATGTGCCGGAAAACGGATGACTTTCAGCGGTCTTAAGAGGTATTCCAGTCCGTCCGTCAGCGGGATCGGCGCGGTCGTCAGCGTCAGAAGCGAAGAACCGGTCACAAGAAAAATCAGGCGCAGAACATACAGGACGGCTGTCCGCAGCGCTTCTTCCGTGATCCGTGCGAATCCGAGATCCAGCAGGATGTTTTCCCCGTTCATAAAAAAGAGGTTCAGCACAAAGGTCAGTATCAGGATAAAACGCAGGGGCTTTATGCTCCGCAGCATGATTCTGATCGGTATGCCGGAAAGGAGAGAGGCAAGGAGCACAAACCCCGCAGCCGGAAGAAACGACCATAGGGCAGAAGCGCAGAAAACCGCCGCGATATAAAGAATCAGAAGAATGATCTTGCTTCTCGGATCCAGTCTGTGCACGATACTTTCCTTCGGATAATACTGACCCAGCGTAATACTATTCAGCATTCACTTCTGCTCCTTTATGCGCACTGAGGATTGCGGTCAGGGCATCCAGCGTTTCCTGTCTGCTGATTGCCTGTTCGGGAAACGGCACGCCTGTTTCACGCAGTTTCATTCCCATCTGCACGGTTTGCGGCACATCAAGTCCTGCCTGCAGCAATTCTTTCGGTCCGGCAAAGAGACTGCGTGGCGCTTCGTCCCGGATAATGGTTCCGTGGGACATGACGACAGCCCTTTTTGCCCATTCCGCCACGTCATCCATACTGTGCGTGATCATCACGATGCCGCATCCCTCTTCATACAGCCTTCCGACCAGGCGCATCATCTCCGCACGGCCCATCGGGTCAAGCCCGGCGGCAGGTTCGTCGAGCACCAGCATTTCCGGACGCATCGCAAGCACTCCGGCAAGTGCCGCGCGGCGCATATTGCCGCCTGATAATTCAAAAGGAGACAGTCCGCTCACTGCCGCCGGATCAAGTCCTGTCTGGCGAAGTGCCCACGTGACTCTTTCGTCCGTTTCTGCCTGACTCAATCCGGCGTTCTTCGGGCCGAAAGCAACGTCCTTGTATACGGTCTCCTCAAAAAGCTGGTGTTCCGGATACTGAAAAACCAGACCGATTCTCTTTCGGACATCCCGAAGCGCAGTCTTGCCCGAATGAATATCATTTCCGTCAAGCGTTACACTGCCTTCCGTCGGTTTCAGCAGGCCGTTCAGATGCTGGGCAAGAGTCGATTTTCCGCTGCCCGTATGTCCGATCAGCGCAACGAAATCTTTTTCCGTCACGGAAAAAGAAACGTCATGCAGCGCAGTGGATTCATACGGGCTGCCTTTCTGATACACATAGGTGACATTCTCGAGTTTCAGCAGCATCTTTCCGCCACCTCTTTGACCAGTTCATCCACATCAAGACAAAGCGGGATGTCAATTCCTTTCTGACGGAGCGCATCGGATACGTCCGCGGCAAAAGGCAGTGTCAGACGGCATGACGCAAGCTCATCCGTATTCGAAAACACTTCCCTTGGGGTTCCGTGTATGCGTACCCTTCCCCCATCCATCACATACACCTCATCCGCATGTGCTGCTTCTTCCATGAAGTGCGTAATCCAGATGACTGTCATCCGCTTTTCCCGGTTCAATCCGGAGATGACATCGAACACTTCTCTGCGGCCTGCCGGATCAAGCATGGCAGTCGCCTCGTCGCAGATAATCGTGTCCGGACGCATCGCGAGGATCCCGGCGATCGCCACTCTCTGTTTCTGCCCTCCCGATAACAGATGCGGTGCTTTTTCCGCGAACTCGGCCATGCCTGTGGAAAGAAGGGCTTCTCTGATTCTGGCGGGCATCTCTTCCGGTGGAACACCCAGATTTTCCATCCCGAAGGCAACATCGTCCGCAACGGTCGTCGCCACGATCTGATTGTCCGGATTCTGAAAGATGATGCCGACTTTTTTTCGGATTTCCCAGGTGGTTTCCGTATTCCGGGTATCCATGCCGTCCACGGTCACCGTGCCTTTGCGGGGCAGGTATATACCGTTGATCAGTTTTGCCAGCGTCGATTTTCCGGATCCGTTTCTTCCCAGAATCGCCGCAAAACTGCCTTCCTTTATTTCAAGCGATACGCCGCTGACCGCGTCCGCCGCGCTTTCCTCATAAGCATAACTGACATTATCAAGTCTGATCATTCATTGCCCCCCGATGATACGGAAGCGCTGTCCGGCCGAACAACTGCAGGCTTCCAAAAAAGAAAGCCGTACAGACCGGCGGGAGACGCCCAGGCATTATTGTAGCGGTATTTTGGTTTCTTTTCAATCCCCCGCGATCAATACTGTCATATTCTTTTCTTCCCTCACCTCCTCGCCGCTCAGAATGCTGCCCTGATGCATTCAGGCAAAGTTTCCCAAGCGCATGAAATCCGTTTTCAGGATCAGAGTTTTGCTTGCAATCCAACATGTGTTATGCTATGATGAATCCGGAAAGGCGGTGAAATCCGGATGAACAAATACCAGCATTTCGATCCCCGGCACATGGCCGAATTGGCTCACCATTATCTGACAAGCATGGTTGATGAAAAAAACGGCTTCCTGCCTTATTGGCTGATCCTGCCCAATCAGAAACCTGCGGAAGCTGCGCATTGCCGGGTGGACGATGCCGAGCTCGTGGGTTCCTGGTATGAAGGACTGGACAGTGCCATGCAGGTGCTGGAGACAGACGATGGTAAAGAAGTACTCGCCGGTTTCGAAACCTTTCTGCGCTCAAGCTGGGGGCCGATGGGACTGCGTTACCATCAGCCTTACCCATGGACGCATACCATGCACTCCTCCTTTCACGAAATGGGCTATATTCTGCCTGCGCTGAACCGCATCCTGCGAAAGAATCCAGACGACCGCGAGATCGCGGACAGGATCAGCGGCCTTGTGCACGGGATGCGTTCTCTTGTGATCGAACGCAAAGTACGTACATTCTGGTCAGGCGATTATCGTGAGGATAAACCCATTTATGAGTTTCCCAATGATGTTTTCCTGCTCAACGGCGGCTTCGACCTGACCCGCCACACCGG
>CADBNX010000164.1 GCA_902796115.1 uncultured Eubacteriales bacterium | reverse complement strand
CGCCACAGGTAGGTGAGCAGGATGAACAGCCGGAAATGCTCTTTATCCGACATGACGTCCGGAATATTCGCCGCGCCGACGCTGCGCAGGAATCCGGGCAGCGCGCCGGTGGAAATGTTGAAAATCGCGTACAGCAGGCCGTTGATCACGATCCAGCTGATGAAGTTCGGCAGGATGATGGCGGTCTGGATGCCTTTCTTTACCTTGCTCCGGCGGATCTCGTTGATCATCAGGGAAAGGATGATCGGGGTCGGGAAACCGCAGAACAGCTTTTCCAGGCTGATGATGATGTTGTTGGTCAGTGCCCGGTGAAACGCGCTTTTGGCAAACAGCTTCTCAAAAATCTCCATTCCCACCCACGGGGAACCGGCGAAGCCCTTGAAAATGCTGTAATTCTTGAAGGCGATCGTCACGCCGTACATGGGCACGTACTTGAAAATGGTGATGTACGCGATCCCCGGCAGCAGCATCAGGTACAGCCACCAGTCCCGGCGGAGATCCCGCAGTATTTTGTTCGCGCGCCCCCGTCTCAGGCTTTCCTGCATTCAGTTCCGCTCCTCTCCTTTCCGCGTCCGGCGGAAATCTAACAAAGTTACAAAAGATGTAAAAAAATTACATCATCTTTTTTCATTTCAGAGGAAAGTTTACGGCAGAACACGGGCTTTGTCAACAGGAAATTTCCGCATCATCGAACACCCGCACATAATCGACGATGAACGCATCATCCCTGAATTCGCCGTTCAGCTTCAGCGGTTCTCCCTTCCGGTAACCCTGCACCTCGGTGGTCAGCAGAATGAACTGCGGAACCTGGGACACATGCAGCGTATCCTCGGACACGATCTCCCCGTCGCAGTAAAACACGTATTTCGAGGGCGTCCAGTCCATGGCAAACACATGGTATCCGTCCGGTGTTTCCTTCAGGTCATAGCGTACCCTCCCGGAACTGAGAACCCTTGAACCGTAGCCGTTCATGATATTGCCGGTGGTCGCGGTGCCGGTTTTGAAGCATTCCATGATGTCCGATTCCACGCCGCACCATTCCGGGTCATACGCCGCGCCGATGGACGGGGACTGCGTCCAGAACGCGCTCCACATTTCCTCCGGGTGTTCCTGGAATTTGCAGCGGCACTCATAGTACCCGAAACGGTGCATGAACGTGGGTTTCTCTATCGTGCCGAGCGGCCAGCGCCAGGTGCGTTTGTATTTCCAGGACTCCTCCTCCGGCGGATTGTCAAAGGAATTCGCGCCCGTCTGCAGCTGCGCGGAGGCGTAGCATCCGTTTCGCTCCACCCGGTGGATCTCCAGATTGCTTTTTCCGTCGAACCGGATGCCCTGATCGGTGTACGCGTCGAAGGGCCTGCCCCAGAAATTCAGCCGGAACCCCCACTTGCTGCGGTCCAGCTCCGGTCCGTCAAATTCATCGTGCCACACCAGCTTCCACTGCCGGCCCTCCGGCAGAAAGCTCGGCACATGATCCTGCACTTCATATTTCTGCATACGCTCTCCTCCTTCGGACGCGGACTGCATCCTTCGCTTTTCTGTCTGGGTATATAGTAGCACAAAACCGTTTCTGATACAAGGCATCAGACAGGACGGCATTGAACCTTTGCGGCCGCAGGCAAATAAAGTCGCAAACAGCTGGATAAAAGGCAAAAGCAATGGTATACTATTGGAAATCCGAAGGAAGAGGTGAAGCTTGTGATTCGGTACATCCTGTACAATGATGATGTCCGGGCTGCGGCGTTTTCCGTGCACAGCTCCGTGATTGCGGAATTCATCCCTCTGAAACCGGAATTGCTCCCCAAACAAATCTGCCATGCGACGGCGGACGGTTTTGCTCTCTGGCTGCGTGAACGGGCGATCGATCTGAACAGCGTCAGACATCGCGGCCTGATGAATGAACTGGTCGGCAGCCGCGACAGGACAACGATCGCGCTGCGGACGCATATGTTCAGCATTTCCGATACATTCACATGTTTCGAAGAAGGCGAGTTTGCTCCCCGTCTTTCGCTGTGCCGTCCGGAGGATCAGGACACCGTCAGCGACTACATCCTGGTATCCAGTGAAACAAGTCTTCGCGG
>CADBNX010000163.1 GCA_902796115.1 uncultured Eubacteriales bacterium | reverse complement strand
TGATAGACGATCCGGAAAAGCCGGCGGAAATGCGTTGTGCTCAGACTGCAGACAGCGGCCAGCTGGTCAAGTGATATGGCTTCGCTGAAATGCTCCAGCATATGGCGCTGCGCCGGCTCCACCTGCTTGAGCGAGAGCGTCGGGATGCCGTTCATCAGGTGGGTCTGCAGGATGCCGCCTACAATCTGATACACCCTGCCCATCACCTGCATGCGGTAGCCGGGGCGCTTCTGGGTCCAGCAATTGTGGCATTCCCGGAAGAGGTTTTCAAAAACGGAAAAGTCCGCGGGCCGGATGACCAGGGCGTGGCTTCCCACGAGCGTGTCCGCGGGCAGGGACGACGCCTCAAAGTTGATGGTGTAATGCAGATAGGGATGAGCGACGGGGGTATTCACCAGAAAGCGGTATGCCGCGGAGGGCGGGATCAGCGCGACGTCCCCGGTGGACAGGACGGTCTGCCTGCCGTCGCTGTACTGCAGGGAATAGCTTCCGTTCGGCACACAGGCGATGCCCCACACGCTGCGGCGGACGCGGTAGCTGTCCCAGCAGAACGGGCCCGGATTGATCATTTTCTGCACCAGTACGATCTGGCGGATGCGGAAATCAATATCCTGCGCGTCATTTGGCAAATCCATGTTTCAGCCCCCCTTCGCGGGAATTTCACCATACCGCGAATCATAGCAGACGACGTGCGGACGTGTCAATTTTTTCGGACAGATAATGCTATTATTGGATGAATCATGCATTGTATGGGGGACATGAAGTGTGCTACATTACACACAGATCAGCAGATTCGGAGGAAAGCAATGGTCGGGCCGGAAGAAATCGGGCACGCAGCCCGGTACAGGGAAGCCTACCGAAGCGGCGTTGAAAGCGTGCTCGCGGCACGCAGAGCGGAGGCGGACAGGATCCGCGCGCGGTACATATCCCCGGCGCGCATGGCGGCGAACGGGGAACACTGCCGGCGCGGTCTCGCGGCACTGCTCGGCTGGCCGCTTGCCGGGATGAACGTCCGCCGTGACGCGCCCGAAGCGCGCGTATGCGAGGAAAAGCCCTATACCCCGGGTGTCACGATGAAGCGGCTTCAGATTGAAACCCTGCCCGGTCTGCCGTTTTACGGCATCCTGTTCCTGCCGGAGGACGGCGGGAAGCATCCCCTTGTGATCGCGCAGCACGGCGGGGGAGGAACGCCCGAGCTTGCGGCGGATCTGTACGGCCCCAATAACTACCGGCATATGATCGCCCGCCTGACGGAAGCGGGCTGCGCCGTGTTTGCGCCGCAGCTGCTGCTCTGGCAGGAAGAAAGCAGCGCCGGTATTCCGGGCTGCGGCTCGAAAACGAACCGGGGCGCGCTGGAAGACGGGCTGCGCCAGAGCGGCGGGAGCATCGCGGCCCTCGAGGTGTACTGCATCATGCGTTCGCTGGACCGGCTGCTGACGCTGCCGCAGGTGGACGCGGACAGGGTCGGCATGATCGGCCTGTCCTACGGCGGGATGTACACGCAGCTTACGGCGGCGCTGGATACGCGTATCCGCGCTGCGGTTTCAAACGCCTTTTTCAACGATCGTTACGCATACTGCTGGCATGATTTTTCATGGCGGGATTCGGCCATGCGCTTTCGTGACGCGGAAATCTGCGGCCTGATCGCGCCGCGCGCGCTGTGCGTGCATGTGGGCCGTAAGGACGCGGTGTTTTCCGTCGATACCGCGCTGCCGGAAACGGAGAAGCTCAGACTTTATTATGAAGCACAGGGAGCGTCCGGGCAGCTTGCCGTCATCATTTCCGACGTCAACCATACGCTGACGGATCACGGGGAAGAAATGGATTTTCTTCTGCGGCACCTGCGGAAAGGAGAAAAGGAATGAGTGGACCCGGTCGGCTGCCCGCGCGCGGCACGCTGCGGCAGCGCTTCATCGGCTATATGAAGCAGAACTGGATTTTTTATCTGTTCATTCTGCCGGCGTTTCTGGATGTGCTGATATTCAGGTACTTTCCCATGTACGGGGTGCAGATCGCGTTCCGCAATTA
>CADBNX010000162.1 GCA_902796115.1 uncultured Eubacteriales bacterium | reverse complement strand
GTCACTGTCGCCCCTTCCGCGGCGATGAATCTGCCTTCCGGCATGAAGGAACTCGATGAAGAAGCATTCTTCGGGACCTCGGCATCGGTGTATATCCTTCCCAATGGTACCGTGTCCATCGGGCAGAGAGCTTTTGCGTATCTGACCGCCGCACCCGCGGTGATTCATGTCCCCGCCAGTGTTTCCGCCATCGCTTCCGATGCTTTTGAAGGCAGTGATGTCCTGATCTGCGCGCCGAAAGGCAGTGCCGCACTGATCTATGCGCAGGAAAAAGGCTGTCGATGGGCTGTGGATCCATAAAGCCCGGTCATGCACAAACACGCTCTTCCGGCACAGGTGTCAGACAATCCCTCTGTTACCCGGCAGCTCTCTCCTGTGTGCTTCAACGCTTCAGCTGTCGCTCAGGATCTCTGAAAACAGTTTGTGTTCCGCTTTTTCTTGACGCTTCCCGATATCTTCTGCTATAATTCGGTTGAATAACAGGAAGCCGTTTCACGCCGAAGCGTGAAGAAAGAAGGAAGCAATGAGTTACAGCCTTTCCTATGACAGTCAGAGCAGACTGGTCATTTCCGACGTGCACTGCACCTGTCCGCTGGAACACAAAGAAATCACCGAAGACATTTATGTCGGTGAAGGCATCGCAAAGAATATTCCCGCATACATCCGGAAGCGGAATCTGGGTACGCGCTGCACCCTGGTCGCGGACACCAATACCTGGGCGCTCGCAGGCGAACGCATCGCAGACAGCCTTACGGCGGAAGGGTTTGACGTCAATCCGTGCGTCATCCGCCGGGAAGGCGTCATGGATCCGGATGAAAGCGCGGTCGGAGAAGTGCTGCTCGCGGTCCGTCCGCAGACGGACTTCCTCGTATCCGTCGGTTCCGGTTCCCTGACGGATATTACCCGCGTGAACGCTACCCGTCTTCGCCTGCCGCAGGTCTGCGTCGGCACTGCGCCGTCGATGGACGGCTACACTTCCGCCGTCTGTCCCCTGATCCTGCACGGCTGCAAAATCCACAGGGAAGGCAAGTGCCCGGAAATCATCGTCTGCGATATCGACATTCTGAAAACCGCGCCGCTGAAAATGGTCTGCTCCGGCGTGGGCGACGTGCTCGGCAAATATATCGCCAAGGCGGACTGGATGATTTCCGCGCTCGTTACCGGGGAAACCTACTGCCCCGTATGCGGAGAGATCGTCACTGACGCCGTTGAAAAGCTTCTGGACAATATCGATGAAATCAAATCCCGGTCGGCAAAAGGCATCCGCATCCTGACGGAAGCGCTGCTTCTCTCCGGCATGACCATCAGCATCATCGGCAACACGCGGGCAGTGGCGTCCGTAGAACACAATATCGCCCATTACTGGGAAATGATGCAGCTCATTCACGGCAAAAAGCCGCCGATGCACGGCTCTTCCGTTGGCGTTGCGACTCTGCTCGCCTGGCCGCTGTTCCTGCGTTTTGCCGATGAAGATATTTCGCACCTTGACCTTGATAAAATCAAAGCGCAAAGAATCACCCGGGAAGAGCGCGTGCGCTGGATGAAGGAAGCATACGAAGAAGAAGCGGCAAATTCCATCATGCGCGACAATCCGGGAGATTTTCTCACCTGGGAAGAGCAGAAAGCCCGCATCGAAGCGGCACAGGCACATATGAACGAAATCCGTTCCGTCATCGCATCCCTTCCCCCGCTGGAAAAAATCCGCGGGGCCATGGAACGTTTAGGCTCTGAAATGACACCGGAAGAGTGCGGCATCGACACAAAACTGCTCAATCTTTCCATGCACTGTGCCAAAGATTACCGCACCCGCTATACGCTTTTCAAAACTCTCGATGAGCTCGGGCTGCTGAAGGATTATCTTGCGGATTACCCGCTCTGATCTTTCCCCGAAAGGATTGATTTCAAATCGGTTTTTTTCATAACCATACGCTTCGCCGGTTTCTGATCCTATACCTGGTATTCGCGCTGCTCCTGCTTCTTGCCTGCGCGCCTTTTTACGGTTACACGCAGCGGATCATCCGGGAGAGCGCCGTCTCCCAGGCGGAGCGGTTGCTGTCCAGCGGGTTGAATACGCTGGACAGCGCCGCCACGACGGTAATCGGAAAATTCACGGCGATCAACAGAGAAAGCAGTCTGCGTCAGCTTCTGACACAGCGCGATAAAAGCGTTTTTTCTCCGGGAGACCTGCGAAGTATTTCCGAATCGCTCAGTACGTCCTTTCTTTCAGAAAGCCTGATCGCAAACGCCGCACTGATCCGGGAGGACGGGCTGATCGCGGAACGGGAGAGGGTCTTTACTTCAGAACGGTTTTATACCTGGTATCCGAATTTTTTCCGCTGTGAAGGCAAACCGTTTAACGAATGGATCGAATGGATCGGCCGGGAGAATCATTCCTGGCTTTCCGTTGCCGACTATTCCTCGCTGGATTATTCATCCTATCGCGGCATCGCCTACTGCGTCCATCAGCGCACCCCCGCGGCGACGCTGTATGCTTTTGCTGTGCTGAACCTTGATATGCTGCTGCCGCTTCTTGCGGAACAGGAAGTACTGCAATGGGGCACCTGTCTGATCCGGAACGGAAATCAGATACTGTACGCGTCCGGGGATAATTCCGAAGTGCACATGATCCGGGTGCGGTCCGCACGCACGGACTTTGCCATAGAAATCGGACTGCCGGAGCAGTATCTGAACCACAAAACACTTCCCATGCAGCGCCTTGTTTTGTATTACACATCCATACTGATCGCCGCGGCGCTGCTGCTCTCGCTTTTCTTTTCCCTGCGCAGCGCCGCTCCGATGAGCAGGCTGCTCCATGCCGTTTCAGGTACCGCTTCTCCCCCATCCGTCCCGCATCCCGCTGCGCGCCATCTGTCCCTGAACCGGGATTATGAAACGGTCGCATCCGGCATCGAGCATCTCCGGGAACGTGTGGAAGACAGCGCTGCGCTGATCGAGGAGCAGCGTGAACATCTGCGCGATCAGATCTTTGAGATTTCCCTCCAGCGCGCGCTGTACAGCGATGACGAGAAAGCGCGCTTTGACCACCTCTTTCCGGATTTCCCGCCGCGCTGTCAGCTGGCGCTGATCGTCAGTGACACCAAAAGCGCCAATGTGGAGAACGCGCTCGCGGAAGCAAG
>CADBNX010000161.1 GCA_902796115.1 uncultured Eubacteriales bacterium | reverse complement strand
TCCGTCACGTCCACGCCGTGGTTCGACCCCAGCGGGATATGCGTGATCTCGTTGCCCAGCATCCGGTAGGGCTCGTAATCGATCAGAAGGAACATATCGTTCTCCGGGAAGCTGACAAAGAACTGATCCAGCATCGGGTGATCGTGGGATTTGACGAAATCCGGCCCCCAGCTTTCCACGCTGCCCATCGCGAAGCGCGGGATATGGCGCTGCTCCAGCATGATGCGGCTGATGGTTTTGTCGCTCTTGTTGCGGTCGCGGTACTGGATGGAGGTGGCGTAGGGCTGCTGGTAGGGGAACGGGGTTTTTTCCTTATACTCCTCGATCAGCTTGTAATCGCTCTCGATCATCTCCCAGCGGATTTCCAGCACCTGCATATTCGTTTTCGCGGTGATGGAGAAATCGGCGTCGAGCGCCGGCACGAAGGTGACGCGCTCGCTCCACTCATAATCCCTGCCGGCGGTATGGAACACGGCGGTCCCGGCGATGAGCACCATGATATGGTACGCGCCGCAGGGCGGAAGATTCAGCGTATCGCCCTGTTTGATGGTGTGGTTGATCGGGGTCGCGCCCTGAATGGCTCCGGCGCAGAGGATCTTCGATTCGGTGACGGTCTGGTCCGCTTCCAGGGAATAGATTTTGACTTCTTCCATAAGGACACCTCCATTTATTGTAAATGATTTTGAAACGGCTTCGCGGAAAGGCTCAGGCGTCATACGTGAGCCGCGGCGTCAGGTGGCAACTTCCGCCGCGTTGACGGATTCGGGGTTGACGGCGCGGACGCGGTCCACCACCAGCTGCCGGAACTCGGGGGAGAGCATGCAGAAGAAGGCGGTAAAGCCGGTCACGCGGACGACCAGGTCCGGATACCTGGAGGGATCCTTATCCGCCTCCAGGATCTTTTTCGTATCGATCAGGTTGATGTTGAGCAGGGTGTTGCCGGAGTCGAGGATGCCGCGGATCATCGCGAGCATTTTATCCACGCCCTCCGGCGTGTCGGCCAGGGTGGGATCCAGCTCCAGCTGCACCGGCGCGGTGTTCCCGTATCCCGGCTGGATGGCCGCGATGGAGTTGCACATGGCGGTCACGGCGCCGTCCGTGCGGAAGCCGCCGTTCGGGTTCGCACCGTGGTTGATGGGCTCCTGCGCGTGCCGCCCGTTGGGGGTCGCGCCGACCATTTTGCCCAGCATGATCGTATTGGACCAGGAGAAATAGCCGGGGATGAAATTGATGCCCGGATGCTGCAGGTTCAGATCGCGCACCAGGCGGCACCAGGCTTCGTTGATGCGCCGGGCCCATCTGTCGCCCTCGGTGTCCCCGCCGCCGAAACGCGCGGAATGCTGCATCAGAAGCCGCATCCGTTCACCCTCCATGCCGGCCCAGTCGGAATCCGTGAGGGCTTTCAGATCGTCCCAGGTCAGCTTCTTTTCCCGGTCCACACGCTGTGAGCAGGCGGCGAAGCTGTCCGCCGCGACGGCGATGCCGCTGCCGTCGATGCAGATGTTGTAATAGGTGGTGCCGCCCTGGGTCACGTTGACGCCCTTTTCGATGAGGCCGTACTGGAACAGGTTCAGCACCAGCTCCGGCTGGCTCATGTGCTGGTAGCGCAGGTGGTGCATCACGCCCTGGCCCGTCGCGTCCACCGCGATTTTCAGGTGCTTTTCAAACAGGGAGAAGAGCGCCTCGGTGTCCTTGGGTTCCGGAAGCTGCGCAAACTCCTGCCAGGCAACCTCAAACACTTTGGCCAGGTTGATCTTCACCGTATCGTTCATCGTGTATTCCATGCCGGGGATGCACATCCAGTGGCAGCCGGCCGCGACGCGCTTACGGGCGAGCTCCTTCGAGTATCCGCAGCGCATGAAGCCCGCCATGAGGGTGGCGTCCGAGGAATAACGGGGCCAGCCCTGCTTGTTGCGCAGCAGGCATTCCACCGATTTGCGCATGAACACGGGATCGATCTTATCGTGCACCCGGATGGTCAGGTTGCAGGCGATGTTGATTTTGTCCGCCGCGTCGAGCGCCAGATAGCTCAGGTGGGATATGGTGTCGTTTCCGTCCGCGTCCGGGCCGCCCAGCTGGAAATACCGGCTGTCCTGCAGGAAGAGGCATGCCATATAGAATACGGCTTCGTCATCCGTCAGGATGCCGTTTTTGATATCGTTTTCATAATAGGGGCGCAGCATTTCATCCAGCTGGCCGCCGGCGCTGCCACGGTTGTAGGTGCGCGAGAGCATCGAAAACCAGCACATCCACTGAATGGCTTCCTTGAAGGTTTCCGGCTTCCCGGCGGCAAGCTTC
>CADBNX010000160.1 GCA_902796115.1 uncultured Eubacteriales bacterium | reverse complement strand
CGGCGGCAGCGTGACGGCGGGCATGGCGATCTTTGATACGATGAATTACGTGAAATGCCCGGTGCGTACCGTGTGCATCGGGATGGCCGCATCGATGGGCGCGTTTCTGCTCATGGCCGGCGAAAAAGGAAAAAGGCTGGCGCTGCCCAACAGCGAGATCATGATCCACCAGCCCTCCGGCGGCGCGTCCGGCCAGGCTACGGATGTGACGATCCACGCCAAATGGCTTTTGAAAACCAAGGAAAAGATGAACCGCCTGATGAGCGGGATGACCGGGCAGCCGCTTGAAAAAATCGAGGCGGATGTGGAGCGGGATTATTTCATGTCCGCGGAGGAAGCCCTTTCCTACGGCATCATCGACGAAATCTATCAGCCGCGCCCGAAGAATACCGGCCGCTGAGATACGGGAAAGCAAAAAACGATGGCAAATAAAGACGACTATCTGTCCGGCAGGCTCAGGTGTTCTTTCTGCGGAAAGCGGCAGAATCAGGTAAACAGGCTCATCGCGGGTCAGACCGGCTGCATCTGTGACGAATGCATCCGTCAGTGCCAGATGATGATCGGCGAGGAAGAAATGGATATTCCGGAAGCGAAGCCTTTCCGGATGCCGAAGCTGATGACGCCCGCGCAGATGAAGGAGACCCTGGATCAGTATGTGATCGGCCAGGATCAGGCAAAACGGACGCTGTGCGTGGCGGTGTACAATCATTACAAACGGCTCAGCGCTCCGAAAGGAAAAAACGACACGGAGCTGCAGAAATCCAACGTCCTGATGATCGGCCCCACGGGCTGCGGGAAAACCTACCTGGCGCAGACGCTCGCGCGGGTGCTTCGCGTACCGTTCGCGATCGCGGACGCCACGGCGCTGACTGAAGCGGGGTATGTGGGCGAGGATGTGGAAACCATCCTGCTCCGGCTGATCCAGGCGGCGGACGGCAACGTGGCGGAAGCGGAGCGCGGCATCATCTACATCGACGAGATCGACAAAATCGCGCGCAAAAGCGAAAATGTTTCCATCACGCGGGATGTTTCCGGCGAAGGCGTGCAGCAGGCGCTGCTCAAAATCCTGGAGGGCACCGTGGCGAATGTGCCGCCGCAGGGCGGCAGGAAGCATCCGCAGCAGGAGTGCATCCCGATCGACACGACGAACATCCTGTTTATCTGCGGCGGCGCGTTTGACGGACTGGAGGAACTGATTTCCCAGCGCATCGGCAAGAAAACGATGGGCTTCGGCGCGGATCCGAAGGGGGAACTGGAAAAGAACGTGGGCGATGTGCTGCGCGAGGTGAGGCCGGAGGATCTGAACAAATACGGACTGATCCCGGAATTCATCGGCAGGCTGCCCATCAACGTAACGCTGGACGCGCTGGATCAGGACGCCCTGATCCGGATCCTGACAGAACCCAGGAACGCGCCGGTGAAACAGTATCAGAAGCTGTTTGCCATGGATCATGTGGAGCTTCAGTTTGAGGAAGACGCGCTCAGGGCCATTGCGGTGGGCGCTCTGAAGCGCCGCAGCGGCGCGCGCGGTCTGAGGACCCTGATCGAGCGCGTGCTGCTGGACACGATGTTCGAAATCCCGGGAAACAGCGATATCAAAAAATGCATTGTGACGAAAGCCGCCATTGAAAAGGGCGAGCGGCCGCTGCTGGTCCGCGAGAGCAAAGCGCGGCAGGCGGACAAGCCGGAGAGGCAGGATATGGCCGAAACGGAAAAGCCGGCCACCTGACGGCACAGGCACAGCAGCCGAGGAGAGATTATGCCAAGAGGCAGAAAAAAACAGAATCTGACATTGCCGCTCATTCCCCTCCGGGGACTGACGGTTTTTCCGAATATGGTCATTCATTTCGATATCGGCCGGCCCGCCTCCGTGGCGGCGCTGGGCTCGGCGATGATGAAGGACCAGCAGGTTTTCCTGGTGGCGCAGATCGACCCCGGGGTGGAAGAACCTGAAGAAAAGGATCTGTATACGGTGGGAACGATGGCGCGGGTGAAGCAGGTGCTGAACCTGCCCGGAAACAGCCTGCGGATCCTCGCGGAAGGGGAAAAACGGGGCGTACTGGACGGGATCGTACGCAGCAAGGATCATTTTTCCGCCAGGATCACGCTGACGGAAGACACGGCGGCGGTCGGTACGGATGTGAAAGCGCTGATGCGTGTGGCCAACGAATGGCTGAAAAAATACGCGGAAGCCAGTGCGAAGGTTTCTGACGAGATCCTGCAGTCGGTTTCCGGCATGGAACAGCCGGGCGAGATGGCCGATGCCGTCGCGGCAAACGTGCTCAGCCGCCAGGAAGACCGCCAGGAGATCCTGGATATCGTAAACCCCAAGGAAAGACTGGAAAAGATCTGCGCGGTGCTGATGCGCGAGACGGAGCTTGCCGGGGTGGAGCGGGATGTGCAGGAACGGCTGCACAGGCTTGTGGATAAAAACCAGAAGGATTATTATCTGCGCGAACAGATCCGGGCGATCCAGGAGGAACTGGGCGAAAAGGAGCCCGGCGAAACGGAAGACCTTCGGGAGCGCCTGGAGAATACGCCGGTCAATGAGGAAGCCAGAAGCAAGGTCAGCCGGGAGATCGACCGCATCGCGAACATGGCTCCCGGTATGCCGGAAATCAATATTTCCCGGAACTGGGTGGAAGCGATCCTGGATATGCCGTGGGGAAAATACACCCGCGACAATCTGGACCTTGCCCGGGCGGAGAAGATCCTGAACCGCGACCATTACGGCATGGACAAGGTAAAAGAACGGGTGCTCGAATTCCTCGCGGTGCGCGCGCTCAAGCAGAAGAACGGGGACGAGAGCCAGTCCAAAGGCCCGATCCTCTGCTTTGTGGGCCCGCCGGGCGTGGGCAAAACCTCCATTGTGCGCGCGATCGCCGACGCGCTCGGCAGGAAATATACCCGGCTTTCCCTGGGCGGGGTGCGGGATGAGACCGAAATCCGCGGGCACAGGCGCACCTATATCGGCGCGGTGCCCGGCAGGATCATTACGGCGATGCGCCAGGCGGGGGTCATGAACCCGCTGATGCTGTTTGACGAGATCGACAAGCTTGGAAACGATTTCCGCGGGGATCCGGCGAGCGCGATGCTGGAAGTGCTGGACGGTGAGCAGAACGACAATTTCCGCGATCATTACCTGGAGATCCCGTTCGACCTGTCCAAGGTGATGTTTGTGACCACCGCGAACTCCGTGGATACGATCGCCGCGCCTCTGCGGGACCGGATGGAGATTATCGAGGTTCCCAGCTATACGGAAGAGGAAAAGTATGAGATCGCGGTGCGCCATCTGCTGCCGAAACAGCTGAAAGAGCACGGCCTGAAACGGGGAAGCGTACGCATTCCCGCCGGCGTGATGCGTCATATCATTGAAAATTATACCCGGGAAGCCGGTGTGCGTGAACTGGAACGCCAGCTCGGCGCCGTGGCCCGGAAAGCCGTGGTGGAGATGACCCGCCAGGGCACCGCCTCCGTGACGGTGAACGAAGCGAAACTGCTCGAATACCTCGGAAAAGCGCGCTACCTGCGGGAAGCGCCGGAAAAGAAGCCCATGATCGGCGTCATCAACGGCATGGCGTACACCGTATTCGGCGGCGAGATGCTGGCGGTGGAATGCTCGGTCACGCCGGGAACGGGGCAGCTGATCCTGACCGGAAGCCTGGGAGACGTCATGAAGGAAAGCGCCAGGGCGGCGCTTACCTATATCCGCGCGCACGCGCAGGTATGGAACCTGAACGAGGAGAGCTTTTCGAAGCATGACATTCACATTCACGTGCCGGAAGGCGCGACGCCCAAGGACGGGCCGTCAGCCGGCGTGACGATCGCCGCGGCGATGGTATCCGCCCTCACGGAAAAACCGGCAAGGCAGGATGTGGCGATGACGGGCGAGATCACGCTGCGGGGCAGGGTGCTGCCCATCGGCGG
>CADBNX010000159.1 GCA_902796115.1 uncultured Eubacteriales bacterium | reverse complement strand
GCGGAAAAGCTGCTCAAAGCGGACAAGTGCGCCTGATTTCTTCCGCGCCATGCTGACGGAGGGGACGCATGCCTGAATGTACGGTACATACCGTCGGTGAAACCAGACGGATTTCTTTCTCCGGCACGCCCGTCCTGCACGATCTTCTGCTGCCCTTTGCGGACGCGCCGGAGCGTCCCTGCGGCGGAAGGGGCAGGTGCGGAAAATGCGCGGTATACGCGAAGGGCGGCCTGTCCGTTCCGCCCGATGAACAGGGAAAAGTGCTCTCCTGCCAGGCTCATCTGACAGGAGACGCGGAAGTTTGGCTGCCGCGCAGGCAGATCCTGCTGCAGATCGAAACCGGGACCCTGGCTTCTGATATGCCGCTTTCCCCCATGCCGGGCGATATCGGAGCCGCGGTGGATATCGGCACCACCACCGTGGTACTGCAGCTGATCCGCCTGTCGGACGGAGAGATCCTGTCCACCGTCAGCTGTGAGAATCCGCAGCGCATCATCGCCGCGGACGTGATCGGGCGCATCGAAGCCGCCCTGAAGGGACAGCCGGCGCTGCTGAAAAACCTGATATGCGGATGTGTGGATGATCTGGAGCGGGAGGCCTGCGCGCGCGCGGGGCTGTCCCGCCTTTCTGACGTGCGGATCATCGCCGGGAACACCACCATGCTCTATCTTTATTCCGGACGTTCCCCCAAAACCCTCGCGTCGGCTCCGTTTGAAGCCGACTGCCTTTTCGGCTTCCGCGAAGGCCGCGATCTGCTGGTTTCCTGCGCCGGCGCGTTTGTGGGCGGCGACATCACCTGCGCGATCCTGTCAAGCCGGATGCAGCACCGGGAGGAGACCGCGCTGCTGATCGATGTGGGCACCAACGGGGAGATCGCCCTGTGGCACAACGGGGTCCTGCGCTGCTGCGCCACGGCCGCCGGGCCCGCGTTTGAGGGCGGCGGCATATCCTGCGGCTGCGGCAGCATCCGAGGCGCGATCGATCGGGTAAGCGTCCGGGACGGGCAGCTTTCTTTCCATACCCTGGAGGACGCGCCCGTGACCGGCCTGTGCGGTTCCGGCCTGATTGACCTGACCGCCGCGCTGCTGGAAACGGAGCAGCTGGATGAAACCGGCTATCTGGAAGAGGACGTGAAGCTCGCGGACGGGATCGCGCTGACCGGACAGGACATCCGCCAGGTGCAGCTGGCCAAGGGCGCCATCGCGGCCGGTATCCGCACCCTCATGAGCCTGGCCGGCGTCACCGCGGATCAGATCGGCACGTTTTATATTGCCGGCGGCTTCGGAAGCCATCTGAACCTGCACAGTGCCGCGCGCATCGGGCTGTTTCCCGCGGAATTCATCCCACGCGCCCGCGTGCTCGGCAACGCTTCCCTGAGCGGCGCAAGGCAGCTGCTGCTTTCCATGCCCTCCATGCGGGAGTCGGAAGAGATCGCAGGCCGGGCGCAGTGCCTCAACGCGGCCGCCTGTCCCGGTTTTTCGGACGCGTTTGTGGAGAGCATGCTTTTCTGACGGGAACCGGCCCTTTCCGGAATGAGGAGATACCGTGCATGTGGTATGAACACTCGACCTGGCGCAATCTTGTCGATATGCATATTCCGGACTGGCGCGAAGACATGCTCTCCCGGCTTGACGCGGAGGACTACGCACAGGCACTTGAAGAGAGCGGCGCCGATACGGCGATCGTCTATTGCGGCTCCTGCCTCGGCATCTGCTACTGGCCCACGAAAGTCGGGCACCGGCACGCGGGGCTTCGGGGCCGCGATTTTGTTGCCGAGGTGACGGATGCCTGCCGGAAGCGGGGCATGAAAACCATCCTCTACTTCAATATCTGGAGCCGATGGGCTTATGACACGTACCCGCTGTGGCGCATGCAGACCGCGGACGGGAACGATACCTGCCATCCGCGCGGCGGTCTGTCGCGCTTCGGCCGGGTATGCATGAACGCCGAAGGATACCGCGAGTATGTGAAAACGCAGATCCGTGACCTGGTCAGCGGCTATCCGTGCGAAGGCCTCTGGATCGATATGATCGGCTGGTACGGCACGGTCTGCTATTGTCCGCACTGCCGCAAGCGCTATAAAGAAGAAACCGGAAGGGAGCTTCCGCGCCGTGTGGACTGGTACGACCCGGACTGGCTGCTCTTTCAGCGCAAGCGGGAAGAATGGTATGCGGACTTTGCGGAGATGATCCGCGCAGCCGCAAAAGAGATCCGTCCCGATCTGACGCTCGCTTTTCAGAGCGGTTCATGGCAGCACGGCTGGGGCGGCGCGGTAAACGACCGTTTTCTGCAGGCAAACGATTACCTGGCCGCCGATTTCTACGGCGACCCCCTGCTGTATTCGGTGATCTGCAAGTATGTGAATCATCTGACGCCGCACCGGCCGATGGAATACATGACATCCCGCTGCCTGTCACTGGAGGATCACACCACCACAAAATCCGAATCGGAACTTTTGTCCTCGATCCGCGGCGCTTTCGTTCACAACGCGGCGTTCGTATACATCGACGCGATCGATCCGAAGGGAACGCTCAATCACCGTTTTCATCAGCACATCGGAAAGCTGCGTTCGCTGACGGCGCCGATCGAGCGGGAAGTCTCCTGCTCCGCGGAGGTGATCGCCGACGCCGCGGTCTATTTCAACCCCGAATCCGCCGTGCATGTGCGCGACTGCGGGAAGGATGTGCTGTGCGCGTCCCGGTTTTCCGTGACGGATCACATGAAAACCGTCGCGCGGAGCCTGATCCGCGCGCACATCGCCTATGATATGATCGGCCGGCCGCAGCTGCGGCAGCCGGAGGGCTGGCCGCTTGTGATCCTCTGCGATCCGTTCAGCCTGACGGATCAGGAAGCCGATGCCTTCCGCGCGTATGTGCGCGGCGGGGGAAGGCTGCTGGTCACGGGCCGCTGCGGCCTGATCGACGGTTTCCGGCCACGGTCTGATTTTCCGCTGAAAGACGTGCTCGGCGTAAGCTTTCTGGGCGAGCTGCCGGAAGACACCGCGTATATGGCGCCGACCCCCGCGGGAAAGCCCTTCTTTCCGGACGTGGAGGAAGGCTATCCGCTCTATGTGCGCCGGCAGTTCATGCGCGTCCGCGCTCAAG
>CADBNX010000158.1 GCA_902796115.1 uncultured Eubacteriales bacterium | reverse complement strand
CCGGCAGATGTGCGATGCGTTCCTCTCCGATACGCTGCGGACGAGGATGCTGATGTATACGCTGCTGTCGCGCCTGTCGGACCAGGCCTGCGGCGCCTTCTCCCCACTGCGGCAGCGCCTGGCGCCCGCGTTGAAAAAACTGGAAAACCTGCAAGAGGAGGATTTTTCCACCCCCCTTCTCGCACGGCTCTGCGGCCTGAGCCCCACCCATTTCCGGCGGCTCTTTCACGAGCTGGCCGGATGCACCCCTACGGAATACCGAAAACGGCTGCAGATCCGCTATGCCTGCCTCATGCTGGAAGGCACGGAGCTCAGGATCTCCGAAATCGCGGAGCGGCTCGGGTTTGAAAGCCTGTATTATTTCAGCCGGGTGTTCCGCGCGGAAACCGGAAAAAGCCCCTCCCGCTGGCGCGGGGAGAGGCGATGAAGGAATGCGGACGGGGACACGGATGATCCTGCGCACAAAAAACAGCCGGGACGCTGTACCGGCTGCTCCTCTGTACGGTCCGGAATATCCGGTTCCTGTGTTTAACTCAGTTTTTTCACACTTCCCCGGTAAATGATTTCCCCGTAAATCTCCGTTCTTTGAGGCTCTTTGCCGCCGCCTGCGATGATCCTGTCAATAACGGCATCGGCAATGGCCTGCTTGGGCGTACGGCATGTGGTCAGATTCAGCACCGCCACTTCCGGGCTCTGAATATCATCAAAGCCCACAACAGAATAATCATCCGGGCAGTGCAGTCCCCTTCGCGCCATGCAGTCCACGATCATCTTGGCGGTAACATCATGTCCGCATACGAAAGCCGTCGGCAGGGAAGGGAGCGCCTCGACTGTCCGTTCGATCTGCGTCGGACTCTCCTCATCATCCGGCTTCAGGTCAATATATCTGTTATGCAGCACCGCAAGTCCGTTCAACTGCATGGCCTTGCAATATCCCATCCAGCGGTCATAGAGGCTGGAGGTGCGTCTTGCCATGCCGATGAACTGGATATCACGGTGTCCGCTGTCGATCAGATGCTGTGTGAGGGCAAAAGCGCCCGCCGTATTCGCAGTGGTGATGCTGTCCACAGCCAGGTCATCATAGTACTGGTCCGCCATCAGATATCGGTACGGGCCGCCGCAGTACTGCCGGCAATAGTCCCGGGAAAGATTGCCGATCGTCACAACCCCCTGAAACGGCATCCGGTTCAGCATGGGGTGCGGCACTGCGCGCGCTTCCTCTTCCGGGGTAACACTGCAGATGCTCAGCAGATATCCCCGGCTGCGGGCATACGCTTCCATATGGAAACAAAGCTCCGAATAAAAAAGACTGCTCTGCGTGGAAAAGCGCTGCGGCAGAAGCGCCAGGATGCATCCCTGGTTCTTTTCTTCCGTTCCGTAGTTCATTTCCCTGGCCATACCGAGGATTCTCTGCCGCAGTTCATCGCTGACCCCGTCTTTTCCGCGGAGCCCCAGTGATACCGCGTTTTTGCTGATGCCCAGTGCACGGGCGATGTCATCCAGTGTAACATTCTTTTTTTTCATGCGATTCCCCCCTCTCTGCAGGAACGTCTTTGATTATAATCATTGTAAAGTAATTTGTCAAGTAAAAAGCATGTCATATTCTCTGCTTTTCTCCTGTGCTTATCCAGGTATATAAATTTTCTGTTTCCTGTTGACATTGCTGTTTGCTTGATGTAAAATCGTTTTGTAACTTGAATAAAGTTTTAATTAACTTTATTTTACTTGACGAATGATCGGGGTCCTGACCGGCGGCCAGAAGAAGTTTCTCCATGAAAGGAGCATACAAATGGAAAAAAGTGCCAGACCCTCCCATATCCGGCGAACAAAAGACGATTATGCAATCGGCGGCATTGCCTATTTTGTGACCGGCATATTCGCGCTTTTGTGTTTCATTCCGTTTCTGCTGGTGATCATCTATTCCTTTACGCCCTATGATCTGTACCTGAAGAATCACTTTGATCTCTTTCCGGAAAGACTGACGCTGGATGCCTATCATATGGTAATGAACTACCGGTATATCTGGACGGGATACGGCAACACGCTGATCATCACCTGTGTGGGAACGATACTTTCGATGATTCTGCTTGTG
>CADBNX010000157.1 GCA_902796115.1 uncultured Eubacteriales bacterium | reverse complement strand
GATTTCAGGCTCAGCCCTGCTTTGTCGAGCTGCGCCTTTTTTACGTTCTTCAGCAGGGGCAGGACGCAGGCAGCCCATGCCGCCGCCCGATCCAGCGCGCAGAGGAAGCAGTCGGAGCCGGTTTTCAGGACTTCCCGCCATAAAAGCGCGATGTCCTTTGCGCGCTGCGCATCTTTCGGATCATGGAAGACCGTAAAGAATTTCCTGCCCGGTTCACCGCCGAGGATCTCGACCTCCGCCCCGGCGCTCTCGCCGGTGAGGAACAGATCCCCGCTGATCACCGCACAGCCCCCTTCGAGGATTTTCTGTCCCTTCGCGCCGGCAGCGCAGTCCTTGCCCGCTCCGGAGAGCAGAAGACATACGCTTTTCCCGTCCCAGTTGTCGGGGAGTATGCGGAGAAAGGGGATCTGCTCGCCGTCGGCGCCCACCAGGCAGGTTTTTTCGACGCTGCATCGTCCCGTGCGCAGCGTCTCTCCGTCGGCCAGGTATCCGCTCACCTCCCGGACACCGGTGATCCAGGCGAGCATCCGCTGCCTTTCGCTGTCGGAAAGTGTTTCGGCGGCCCGCGCGCGTTCGGCCCGGAAAGCGTCGAAGAATGCCTGATTGCCCCGCAGACCGGGCGCGCTGCCCGATTCCCTGAACCAGGTCAGATCCCACACATCGCCCGTTTCGATATCCTGCTCCGCCCACGCGATCTCTTTGCCCATCAGATGTCGGGCGAAGAAGCTGTATACACGGCTTCGCGTTTTCCGGTTGTACTGGTGGTCGGCAACCTGATAGAACACTTCCACTTTGTCTTCCGCCCCGTACAGACGGTAGGTCTCCAGCATGGCGGGATATTCCTGCGTCATCAGCTGATCCGTCCAGTCGCCGGTGGAGCCCGCCAGGAACAGCGGACGGGGTGCAAGCATCGCGCACATCTCGGCGTTGTCCGTATCCCTGCGCAGGCCGGGCGCGTTTTCACAGAAGCAGCCGCCCTGCATCCGGAGTGAGATCATGTTGATCGGCGCGCACGCCCTGATCCGTTCGTCGGCCATCGCCAGGAACAGGGACTGCGATCCTCCGCCGGAAGCCCCGGTAACGCCGATGCGGCCGGCGTCCACCTCGGGCATGGCGCACAGCAGGTCCAGGGCGCGGATGTTGTTCCACAGCTGGACCCCGAGCCCGTTGGAGAGCCAGAGTTCTTTTTCGCCGTAACCGTATTCGTGGCTGATCTGGCGGCTGTCCACCTTGCCGATCATATCGGGTACCAGGCACACAAAGCCCATCCGGGCGAAATTGACCAGCTGCTGCGGATAGTCCGCTTCTTCCAGGCGGGTAAGGCGCTGGTCTTTCCAGTGGCCGATCACGTTGAGGATCGCGGGATACGGACCCTTCAGCGGGTCGGGCAGATACAGATTGCCCGTGGACCAGAACCCGGGCCGGGTTTCGAACATGATTTTTTCCACACTGCACCCGGGATAGCGCGCACAAACCTCGCGTCTCACCTGCATGGGCGTCTTTTCCGGCCATGGATACAGCCCCGCGGCCATGCGCAGCGTAAAAACCAGCTCTTCCCTGCGCTTCTCCGCTTCTTCACGGGATGAGAACCGGGTGATGGGGAAAACGGACCAGGTATGACGATCCGCTTTCAGGCGTGCGTCATACGGCTGTTTTTCAAAAACACGGAACATATCGGGCATGACCATTTCTCCTTTCATCGTCCGGAAAGCGCCGGTTTTTGCCGAACCGGCCCTCCTGATCCGCAGCGCGGTTTTGCCGTCATCCGGTGCATTGCTCCCTTTTCACGGCATCAGCCATCCGTATTCTCCCGGGGACGCGGTGGATTTGCCGAGGGTATGGACGCCTTCCTCCTCCCGGCACCACATATCGCCGCCCTCTGTTGAAAGATACAGCTTCAGGGGGCGGTTCTGCGTCCAGCCCGCATCCTTCCGGGACAGCGTGATGCTTAGCAGCGTCCCCCCGTCCGCCGGCAGCGCCCGCACCTGCCACAGCCGGCGCACCTTCCGCAGCGTGCCGCCGAAGGTGCCGTAATACAGATAATCCTCCGGCGTGACTTCCACCCGTCCGTCCGGATGCAGCAAAACCTGCGGCGCGGGCCACATCAGGCGGAATTCAAACCCGACCCGGACGCTTTCGCGGCGGTCGGAGCGGAATTCGACCGTCAGTGAAGCGTCATCACAGGCAGCCCGGAACGCGGCGTGCGCGCCGACAGATTCCCATACCGCGTTTTCGATGCCGCTCCTCGCCATCCGGTACGCTTTGGAATCCGGCTCTTCCCCCGCCCAATAGGCCAGCGGCGCAAGTCCCTTTTCGATGCGCGATTCCGTTTCCGGGAATTCGGTTTCAAGCAGTTTCTCCAGCCTTGCCCTGCGCCAGGCCAGCTTTTTCGGAAAAAACTTGTAGCCTTCGCCCTCGGAATGGTACCCGAGGCGGCCGTCCGCGCTGCAAAGCGAAGCCAGCGCCTCACTGCGTGCCATTTCCCTTTGTACGATCTTCCGCATTTCCTCAAGCTGACGCCGGGGATCGCCTTCGCGCAGGCCCAGTTTCTCCCGCAGATGATAAAAACGCAGGATCTCGTGTCCGCTCGCAAAGAGCACCTTCAGCGCGCCGGCCACGCGCAGCTGCTCCGCGGCTTCCTCACACCCGCGCGACGCTCTCTCCAGCCGCGCGTACCCTTCTTCCCAGCGGCGCGCCAGACGCCCGGTCAGCGTGATCGCCTCGGGCAGCGTATGCCCCGCGAGCAGGCATTCCCCGATGCGGTCCCCGTCGGTTGGGTCGAGGGTCTGCCAGCTGCGCGGCAGGGAGAAGTTTTTCGGCTTCAGCTGCAGCGCCCACACCGGTCCGTCGTGCATGGGGCCGTAATAACTGAACATAATGTTGAGCGGCATCTCCCGGTAGCCCGCCTCAAACGCTTCCCAGGCCCCGGCAAGCGCTTCCGCGCGGCTGCCGCCGGCCAGGCTGCCGGCCAGATGGCACAGGAACGCGTGCTTGTCCGCATATGTGTCCTCGAACGCCAGTTCGCCCGCGGCCTTGCTCATCAGGGACGGATAATTGCCGAAATACCAGCACTGCATCACGCCCTCCACACCCAGGCGGCGGGCGGCGCCGTATTTTTCGTACAGCAGCCCCGGCACGGGCACATAGGGCACGGAAGCCACTTCGTGCGAGCAGCAGACCTGCGTTTTCATATACAGGCGTTTTCCGCAAACAGAAGCCTCCTCCGCGGTGGCCCGGAACAGCGCGGACGGTCCGGCATAGCTCAGCCAGTAATCGACCCCCTGCCGCAGCCGTCCCAGCTGCTTCTCATACCCCATTTCCTCGAAGTTCTGCATCAGCACCGCGTCCTTCGGCGCGCGGCGCACGTATTCGCGCACATCCGCGTCCGGCCAGAAACGGTGCCCGTAGCTCCAGCTGATCACCTTCGCGTCCGGGCAAACGGCATGCACGCCTTCTTCCAGCGCCTGCGCTGCGTTCGCGAGCACCTGCCCCGGCGGCAGCGCGGCGCAGCGCGGGCAGCGCAGCCGCGTGCGGTATCCGATGGCGGGAATGGCCGAATATGCGGAGGCGCAGGAGGTGGGCCGCTCCCCATAGGTGATGGAAATCAGCCCGCCGAGGCCCGGACAGGCCCGGAACAGATTCTCCCCCGCTTCCCGGATCATGTCCCGTCCCTCGGGTGAGTTGACGCAGAACAGGCGGTTTCCGTTATACGCTTCCCCGCCGTCTGCCTGCGGAATGCGCCGGGAAAGCGCGTCCGGCAGCGCGACAGGTTCGATGGCGAACACATACACGCGGATCCCGTACCGCGCGCATTTGGCGATGACCCGGTTCAGCTTCGCAGTGCGCTTTTCGCTTCCTTCCCCGTATTCCGGCAGCACGCGAACCCGCACCAGATCCGAAAAGCGCGTATAGATCCAGACCCCGTTGGCCCCGTCGTGCATCAGCCGGTTCAGGTATTCTTCGGGATAATAGTCGATATCGTCGGAAAGCTCGTCCCCGTATTTGGGCGGACGGTTGATGGGGCTGAAAAAGCAGCGCGTGATACGGTCCTTCATCACCGGCCTGCGGGCGATTTCTCCCCGCGGCAGGCAGGGGCCCTCCCTGCGGCAGAATTCGTCCTCCAGATACACCAGCGCGCGGCGTACGCCCTCCGTGTCCGCCGCGGTGATCACCGTCTCATCCTCCTTTACGGTGATCCTGTACGACTCGAAGCATTCGCTCTCCCCGCGCGCGAACCGGAGCGGATACCTCCGCCCCGCCATGCCGCACACCGCGAGGAAACGTTCAAAATCCGCGTAAGACACGTCAAGCAGGCCCCGGTCCCCTTCAAATCGCCCGGCCAGATACATGCCTTTCGCGCCGATTTCGTCCTTTTCCGGCTCCCGGTCGTGGAAAAACGACGGTTTCCGCGCGTGCAGCGGCGCGGTCAGTTCCCCCAGGAACGCTTTCTCCGGCTGGTCCGTGAAGAAAGGATCCACCGTAACGGTACGTTTCATCGCCGCAGCCTCCCGTTTTGTCTGTTTTCCGCAAAGGGACAGCACCGACCGTGATGCCGTTCCTCGGGAATGAAGGGTCTATTCCGCCCGCCGCATCAGTCCCGCGTACAGATGCGTCGGATCCAGCGCCGCCGCTTCCCCGGCAAGCCGTTCCGCTTCTGCCGTATCCCCCGCCGCAAACGCGGTCATGGCCTGCTGCCAGCGGCATGCGGCCCGGCGCTGCGCGGCCGCGTCCTCCATATAGCTGATGAAGAACGGCGTGGTTTTGAAACTGCCCGGGTCCGTGATCTGCTCCGCCTGCGCCCATCTGCGGCGGTGCGCGGCGAGCATTTCCTGTGCCGGGGCATCAAGACGGCGCGCTTTCAGTGCCAGCGCCTGCCAGCACGGAAGCTCCGGCAGATGCATATCCGTAAAGTAGTCCTGCCGGAAGGAGCAGATCCACACCAGCGCTTCCTCCGCCTCTTTATCCCGGCCGAGCGCGGAAAGGCACAGCGCTTCGTAATACCGGTGCGGCACAAGCAGCACTTCGTTCCACAGCCCGGCTCCCAGATGATCCGGCAGATGCTGCGCGTCCCGGAAGAACCGCAGCGCGTCTTCCGCCTTTCCTTCCCGCAGCGCCCGGCGCCCAAGCGCGTGGCAGGCAAAAATATACTGCTCCGCCACCGCGTGCTCCCCGCCCTCGCAGGGAATGAAATCATGTGCCGCCAGTGCCGCGAGCGCTTCCTCATAACAGCCTGCAAGATTCAGGGCGCGGATTTTTTCCAGGATCAGGTCGTCCCGGGTCGGTTTTTCCCCGTCCAGCATGGCGAGGACGGCTTCCGGTCCTTCTCCGGTCCGGAACAGCACCAGCGCCTTTTCGTACAGCAGCTGCTCGTCATGCGGGTTTCTCCTCAGCGCCTCATCCAGGTATCCGGCAGCCTCCTTCCGCCGATTCAGATGGCTGTAGCAGGCTACGGCCAGGTTGCGGTACACGCGGTAGGAGGCGCCTTTCTGCGAGGCCGCGCCTTGCCAGAGCGCCGCTGCCTTCTCCCAGTTCCCGAAATGGTATTCCAGACAGCCGAGCAGCTCCCGCGCCTTCCGGTCCTCCGGGTCTTTCCGCACGGCGTCGCTCAGTGCGTCGCGTTCGATCGCGCGCACCGGATACGCGATGCCGGTATCAAGCTCCGCGGCCGCCCGCAGCGCCTCGCCGTCCCCGGTCAGGTACGCCCGCACGTATTCCGTCTGCGCCGTTTTATGCTTCAGCCCGGCCAGAAGCGCCGCCGCGAGCTCTCTTTCCCCGCAGGACACCAGCTCCGACGCCAGATCCAGCGCCGTCTGGCAGGCGTCGGAAAGGAAGGAGTCATAGAGCGCCTGTGTGCAGCCGAGGCGCAAAAGACGCGCCATCGGATACAGGCAGTCCTGCTTTTCAAGCTTCTTCAGCGCCTCCTCGCTGCCCGTCGGATCATTGCCGCGTTTTGCGATCGCAAGCAGGGCCAGCGCCGTTTCATTGCCTGGGTATTCCGCAAGCGCTTCCTCCGCCAGTTCAGCCATTTCCGCGCGGTTTCCCGTGCGGCCCCTGATCATGGCGGCGCGGGTCAGTGCCCGGCTGCGCGCGTCCTGCGCCCATGCGGCCTGCATATGCCACTTCCAGGCTTCCCCATCCCGGCCCTGCGCCTCCAGGATCCGCCCGATCAGGTACTGCAGATGACCGCTCTCCGGATGGAAATTGCGCACGGTCACGGCTTTCCAGGCGCGCATGGCATATCGGTATGCCTCGTCCGCACGGAAATGATTCAGTTCCCACTCCGCCAGCGCGGTCAGGCTCGGCGCGTGGTCGGGATCGCGCTTGAGCGCCTCCTTCCACCAGGCGTCCGGCCGCGCCGCGGGATCGCGGTACTGCAGGGCGTGCACGCCCGTCAGGTAGTTCTCCTGTGCGGTTTTCAGCGTGCAGGGAGGCGGATTGTCCGGAATCGTATCCGGCATGGGCGCGCTCACGGCAGTGGGTTTCCGGTAGCGCATCAGGGTGCGCCCGGCCGCGTCAACCAGCTCGATTTCCCGGATCTCCTCCTCCATGGGCAGAAGCAGGATCCGGTCCGGCGAAGCGTCCAGTTTACGCGCCTGTCCGTTCACAAGGATACTGCAGTTTTTCAGCGGCACGGAGGCCTGCAGCCGCATTTCTCTTCCTTCCCAACTCAGCGCTGCCTCCACGCAGGCGCATTTCGGCGCGCCGATGTTCCCCACCGGATACCACATCTGATGGAAGCTTCTTCCCTCATAGGGCATCAGCCACGCGAAATCCGGCTGGTTCAGAGAATAGCTCGACGCCATCAGTTCCGCGTAAGCACCGTCCGTATCTGTCAGCGCCTTTTCCCAGGAACGGGCCAATTGTCCGTATGCCCAGGTGAACATCTTCTTTCCCACGCTCACCGTGCGCGGCGCCGTGTGGATGACGCCGCAGTTTTTCCTTTCGTCATAGCCGCCGAAATAATCATACTCCGTTTCCGCGCAGAAAAACGAGGTGGGATTGCGGGTATTCCCGTGCCGGGAGATATCCGTCCCCTCTCCGAAGCGGATGCCGTTGTACACGCCGCTCGCGACGGGGTAGGAAGTGACGTTTTTCCGGTAATGGAACTGCACATAACGCACGTCCGGCGGAAAAATGAGGCGGTAATCCTCGTGCACGGGCACCGCCGCGTTTTCCCACCACAGGAAAGAGTGCCTTTCCGCGGTCCCGTTGTATACTTTCATCCGGGTGTCAAAGCGCGCTTCCCCCGGAGCCAGACGCACTCCGACCATGCCCTTCATCCGGTCCAGCGGTTCGTTTTCGCTCAGCCACACCGTGACTGCGCCGTTCGTCTCCTCTTCCACGCGCACATCGACGGGCATGAAGGTGCTGGGGCGGTGGTGGCAGGGCCAGTTGAACTCGATCCCGCCCGAAATCCAGTTGCCGAGCAGTCCGATCAGTGCCGGCTTGATCACATGCTGACGGTAAAAGAAATCATATCCCGTGCGCTTGTCGGCCGCACCCAGGATCCGGCCGCCCAGCTCCGGCATGATTTCGATCTTCAGGTATTCGTTCTCAAGCGTAATGATCCGGAAACGCCCTTCCTCACGATGGCTCCGGTCCGCCTGCACCACCACTTTATTCGGATACGGATTGCCGCTGGAACGCTGGTGCACCCGGTTCTCCGCAAACATCGGCAATTCCTGCGCGGGCATCGCCCGATAGCACGGCATCGTCCTGATTTCATCCGTCACGGTAACCTTCATACTGTTTTCAGACCTCCTGTTCATCGGCGCGTCACGGAAAGGGCATTGGCTGCTTTCTTTCCGATCCCTGTTTCTATTTTACCCCGTCAGCCGCCTGTGCGCAACGCAAAAAAAACGGAATAATTCCGGAATTTCCTGTTATCCGCTTCCGTGTCGGTTGACATTCCTCCTTTGGGTGGCTATGATAAGGAAAGGCTTTTGTGCGCCGCGGCCGCGGCGGATGTTTCAAAGCCCGCGAACTTTCCGGATCCTCATTTTACGGAGATGGTAAACCATGCGAAATCTGACCCCTTCCCGAAGAAGGATCGCCGTTGAATTCCTGACCCTGATTCTCGCAGCCGCCGTCATGGCGTTCAATTACGCGCTGTTCATTCTGCCCAACGCGTTCGCTCCGGCGGGGCTCAACGGCCTCGCGACCATGGTGCAGTACCTGTTTCACTTCAGCGTCGGTTATTTTTCCCTGATCGTGAATATCCCGCTGGCGCTGCTGTGCGCGCTGTTTGTCAACCGCTCCTTTGCCCTGCGCACGCTGCTCTTCGCGCTGGTTTTTGCAGGCACGCTGCTGTTCCTGCAGACGTATCCCGATCTGAGCCGCTTCGTCTATCACACGCAGGACGGGCGCAGCACCCTGCTCGCGCCGGTCATTGCCGGCGCGGTGAACGGTTTCATTTACGGCACTGTGTTCCACGCCGGCGGCAGTACGGGCGGAACGGATTTCGTAGCCGCCTTTGTCCATAAAAAGAACCCGGCCTATTCCCTGAGCCACGTCATCTTCGCGCTCAACGCCGCGGTCGCGATGCTGTCCTATTTTGTATATGATTATCAGATCGAGCCGGTCGCGCTGTGCATCGTATACTGTCTGATCACCACCATGGTCAGCGACCGCATCCTCGCCGGCGGAAAGCAGGCCATCCGCGTCGAAATGATCACGGCGCACCCGGATGAAATCACCCGGGCCGTTGTGGAGGAGCTGCATCATTCCACCACCATACTCCGTGCGACGGGCGGTTTCTCCCATCAGGACAAAACCCTGCTGATCTGTGTCGTCAACAAGCACCAGATGCCGCAGATGGAGCAGATCCTGCGCCGATATCCGGATACCTTTGCCACAGCCACGCTGGTCAGCGAAACCATGGGCAATTTCAAACGGATCCGCTGACGTATTTTTTGTGTGTTTTCTTCATGCTTCCATGGTTTTCATGGTATAATAAGGCTGCAGGAGGTGTTGAAGCTCTGTTCGGATACATCACGGTCGATCCCGGTTCGCTGACGGAAGAGCAGCTCGCGCGCTGGAAGGCGCATTACTGTGGCCTGTGCCGTGCCCTCCATGAGCGCTACGGCGCCGTAGGCCGCCTGACGCTGAGCCATGACATGACCTTTCTCAGCGCGCTTTTGGGCAGCCTGTATACAATGACAGGCGATGCCGGCGAAGACAACTGCCCGGTGCATCCTATCAAAAAGCGCGCCTGGATACAGACAAGAATGACCTTTTACTGTGCGGATATGAACCTGCTTCTGGCCTATTACAAAGCCGAGGATCAGGCGCGGGACGACCGCTCCGCCGCGGCGCGCGCCGCGATGAGCGCGATGTCCGGGTATCTTCCCGCGCTGGAGGAAACCTACCCGCGTCAGTGCCGTGCGCTGAAGGAAAGCCTTGACAGGCTGCACTCCCTGGAAGAAACTCCT
>CADBNX010000156.1 GCA_902796115.1 uncultured Eubacteriales bacterium | reverse complement strand
GCGATGGCAAAGAAGGAAACCGCGGACACCCTGACAAAGATCCTGCTGGAAGCCAGCAGGCACATGAAGAACGGATATAACCTGGCGGACAACTGATCCGCCGCGCGGCCCGAAGGATGGTCTGCCGCAGAAACACAAAACGGCAGCCGCACCCCTGTGACACATACGGAGGATACTGATGCACCTCAACGATGCGCTTCGCGATCTGTTCCACGCGCGGGATTTTCACCGCAAACTGCTCAGGCTCGGCCTTCCGATGGCGCTCTCCGCCGTCCTGTCCTCCTCGCTGCAGATCGTCGATACCCTGATGATCGCGCAGCTTGGCGATATCCCGGTCGCGGCCGTAGGCCTTGCCAACCGGCTCACCTATCTGCTGTCGTTCTTCATCTCGGGCATCACCAGCGGCGCGGCCATTTTTGCCGCGCAGTACTGGGGCGAAAAGAACCGCCGCGGCATCCGCGAGGATTTCTCCCTCGCGCTGCTGCTGCTCACGCCCTTCCTGCTGCTGTTCTTCTCATTGGCGTTTTTCCTGCCGCGATGGGTGATCGGCATCTTTTCCCGGGAGGAAGCGGTCATCGCGGAAGGCGCGTCCTACCTGCGCATCATCGCGGCGGCCTACATCTTCCAGGGCTTCTCCGCGCTGATGGCTTCCTTCCAGAAGGCCACCGACCGTCCCCGCATCCCGATGACCGCCAGCATCGTCTCCATCGGGCTGAATATGCTGCTCAATTACCTGCTCATTTTCGGCAAACTCGGCCTCCCGAAGATGGGTGTGCGCGGCGCGGCGCTCGGTACGCTGATCTCCGCCTGTGTGGAGCTTTTCCTGCTCCTTCTGCTGCCCGCGGTGCGCAAAGCCCCGGTTCGGCTCGGCCGCGGCTGCTTCACCCGGCCGCACGGCGCGTTCACGCGCTCCTATATCCGCACCAGCGCCCCTCTCATGTTCAATGAAGTGGGCTGGGCCCTGGCCGTGATCCTGACCCAGTGGGTGTATGCCGCCATGGGCACCGCGGCGGCCGCGGCGTCCAGCGTATACGAAACCATCAAGGCTTTCGTCGTCGTGTGCTGCGTCGCGGTGGGCGCGTCGGGCTCCATCCTGATCGGCCACGAACTCGGCGCCGGCAATCAGACCGGCGCGAAAGACACCGCCCGGCGCATGCTGATCACCGGCATCCTGCTGGGACTGGCCCTCTGCCCGGTGATGCTGCTGCTCATCGATCCGCTGCTTTCGCTTTACGGCGAGCTGTCCGCCGACGCGATGGGCAACCTGCGCGTCATGCTGATCGCGCTGGCCTGCCTGTTCTGGATCAAGATGTGCGATTATAATTTCATCAACGGCGTTCTGCGCGCCGGCGGGGATACGAAGGTCGCGGCCGCCATCGATGTGGGCGGCATGTGGCTCATTTCCGTACCGCTTGTTTTTGTCTTCGGTTACCTGCTCAAGTGGGAGCTCCGGTACGTATTTCCCCTCACCTTCATTCAGGACGCGGTCGTGGCGCTGCTTGGCTACCGCCGCTATAAAAAGGAGTACTGGCTGAAAAAACTGTAAACAGAAAGCATCTATGCCATATACGCCGCAAAATCGATGTCTTCTGTCAGATACCGTTCCGTCTCGTTCAGAAAGCTTCTCAGCGCTTTCCTGTCTTCCCTGATCCTTTTCAGCTTTTCGACTTTGTTATACCACAGCGGCTTCAGGCAGCGATACAGCATCAATGCCGTCTGCTTCTCCGTTTCGGAAAAAGAATAATCCTCACTGACGGTCCGAAGCGTCCTGAAAAGCATGCTGATTTCGGTCTCGAAATTCTCGTGATACACTTCGCGAAAAAGGTAATTCAGAAATATTTCCCTGCCGCAGAGATTGAAATCAAACAGACCGACGAATTTTCCTTCCGTATCAAGCAGGATATTGGTCGGATTCAGATCCGCCTGGAATACAGAAGCAGGAAGACTTCCGTAAACCGGCTCCAGTTTTTTTCTGTTTTCACGCCACAGCTGCCAGATCCTCTGTACCTGATCACGGAATTCATCGGGCAGGCTCTCCGCGCATTCCTTCCAGGCAAGCGCGTTCTCCAGAACCTCATCCATCCTGTCGCTGGGACAGAAAGTTTTGAAAAGACACCATGCGGAAGGGTATTCCGTATAGTCGAAATGCTTGGCAGCAACCCTCGCTGTTATCCGCCATGCATCCCGTATCCACGTGCTGTCTGCCGTTTCTCCGTCCGCAGCCAGCGTTTTCAGTCTATCCTGAGAGGGGATGTAGGGCGCGAACTCCTCCGCATAAGCCACGCAATGCCGCCCTTTGTACCGTACTGTGGGAAAGCTGCCATCCCGGTCGGGCAGAATCGCGGGGCACCAGCATCCGAGTTTCCGATACTCCGCGGCAGTCCTTTTCCACATTTCGATCTTTTCGGGAAACGAAAAATCATTGTCCGCCAGCTTCAGCACATACCGGCTTCCGGACGCCATGCGCAGGATCAGGGTTTCTCGAAAATCACTGTCATCCGTCCCGGTGCTGATTGTCTGAAAGCTTTCGACAGGCTCCTCAAAGAAAAGGCCTGCAATCTGTTCCGCTTCTATCTCTTTTCCTTTATTCACCAAATCAGCAGCTTTTCCTGATATTTCATTTACTGCGTCTCCGACTCTGTCTGTTGCATTGTTTACAGCATTGCCAACATTTTTAAAGAAACCGCCAAACGTGCCGTGCGGTTTTCCGCCTTTATTCTCTGACATATTTATCCCCCTATCCTGTTAATATCGACATAATTACCCTGTACACCATGTTGTCTCTGGAAAGCGCAATCATTGAAATACAAGGTCTTCCCACTGGCGGATTCTCTGACACGTCCGATCCATGCAGGCCCGTCATCACTGAAACCGGTTTTCAGTTCGATATACTTCAAAAAGATGTTCACGTTGTTATTCTTATCCGTTTAACTCCTGTATTTTTTGTACTCCAGCGTCCATTCATCCTCTCCGGCACAGACCCTGCGCGTCAGCATCAGCCGCCACAGCGAAGGC
>CADBNX010000155.1 GCA_902796115.1 uncultured Eubacteriales bacterium | reverse complement strand
CTCAGTTGATCGGGCTGCCCCGGCTCTTCCTTCTCCGTCACACGATGAACGGTCAGACTGACCGTGATCCTGTGCCGCTTCGCAGCCGCTGTCTCCCAGAAAACATGATACTGGGGAGGCATGGACACATGGTAGGCATCCGGCTGTCCGGCGTTGAGATCCACCGGAAAACGGTCAAGAATCCCGCGCAGGACAAGCCCGCCTTCCCCGGGCTCCGCCCGCATGGCGATTCCGCTCCGGGTAAGCTGTATCGCATTTCCGTCAGCCTCAGGCGCGGACAGTGTATGCAGGGGCCATGTAATAACGACGGCATCGTTCACGGCTTCGATCTCGTCCGTCACGGTAAGCCGCCCCTCTTCAAGGATCAGTGTCCTGTGCCAGCATGCCAGTGACGGGTACGCATCGCTCAGATCGAGAAGCGCAGTCTTTTTGTCACCGTCGTCCCGGCAGAAGACGATCTTCCCGGAAGAAGCCATGGAATCCGTCTCCTGCCCTTTCCCGTTTACCAGAATGGCGTTATGTGCCCGTGTCGTTTTGCACCATTTCCTGTGATGTTCGGAGCCGTATTGCCTGCCGAAATAACCTGAAGGCGAAACAAGCGCGGCTCCGCCGCAGAACAGCGCAAACGACCCCTGATCAGCGTGCCTGTGGCTGTCTGAACCGAATTTCGAAGCGCGCGCCAGAACAGCGAGATCTCTTCCCGGATCGGCGAGCGCGGTGTGCATGCTGACAAATCCCGCGTCCGGAAAAACAGCCGTGTCCTCCGCTTCTCCGTTCAGCAGGATCCGGGGCGCCTTTCCCTCCGGCAGAAACAGATCCAGCAGATGAAGAAGGTACCGTTCCGTCTTTTCCGCTTCCTCTGCCCGCTTCAGCGCAAGCTGCGGACCTGTCCGCGCCGCGTAAACCCGCAGCGGATTCTGCGCGAAAAAGCCCGGCCACTCAGCGTCCTCGGAACCGCACCAGTAACCGTCGCCGAACGGGTGATTCTCAAAAGCCGGGGAAGCAAAATGGAGAAAAAACTGCGGCAGACGCTGGTAGAACGGCCTGTCCAGAAAGCGGCACCCCGTGAACCGTTCGACCAGGGAAAAAAACGGCAGGTACCATTTTGTGTAGGACGACGCATAGAACGGGCCCTCCGCCCAGCCTCCGTCCGGCGTTCCGTAATAGGGAAAAATCCCTCCGTAAATTTCGAGGGCATAATCCAGCCAGCCGACGGCCTCCTCCCGGTCCTGAACGCCGGTACCCTTCAGGACGGCCGCCGCTTCTCCCAGATAAGCAGGGATGCGTCCCGCGTGGGAATTGCCCGGATTCTGCGTAAAATCCAGTCGTTTCAGCCGTGTCCGGCACTGATCTCCGTATGCGTGAACGGTCCGCGCTGCATAGTCTCTTTCCTTATCGGTCAGCAGCGGCCATAACAGGTCGAGGGCCGAAGGCAGGCACCGTGCCAGGGATAATCCCACTTCGTCCCCCCAGGGGCCGTTCAGGGAACAGGGGCCTTCAGGGTTCCAGTCACAGAAAGTGAGCATAAGCTGCCTGGCGTGTTTGCCCGCGTCCTCATCTCCGAGCACGGCGTATCCCAGCGCGCAGGCGATGAGGTCGCGGTCGCAGTAATCCCGAAAACGCCCGAAGTACTCGCGGTAAGGCAGCGCTTCCGGATCGCGGTGAAACATGGGCCTCTCCGGCATTCCGTTCATCAGCGCCAGGCGGATATTCCGGCGGAGGGTTTCGCACACATTCGTTCGTTTCCTGAGCGCTGTAAGATCCGCTGCAGAGAAAAGATGGCGGGGCCGCTCATCCGGAACGGCATCATACAGCGCGCTTCCCGTCGTGCGGCAGATCTCCACGGCACGGGAAGAAAGCATGAAACGGATCTCTCCCCGCGCGGCGTTTCCGCAAAACAGGTCCCATGCGTATTCCCCGGGCGCGGGAAGCGGATCCGGGATGATATAATTCCGATCCGTCGTACCGCTCCAGATCCTTTGTCCGTCCCGGTAAATCACCGCCGTATACTCCGTCGCTCCCGGCACCTTCAGCCACGAAAGGCAGGGCGGGTTTTCCTCCACCAGCCGCCCCTCCTCCGGAAACGGGAAAAGCTCGCATGGTTTCTCTCTTCGCTGTTCAAGCTTCTTCATTCTTTTTCTTTTCCTTTGCAAACCAGCAGTAATCCCCCGTCACGGGATCGATCCGTCCCACGGGTGCCGCCGGAATTCCCGCCATGATGGCATAATCGGGCGTGGATTTCGTCACAACCGCGCCGGCACAGACCAGATTGGCCCTGCCGAGTTTCACACCCGCCGTAATCGTCACATTCGAGGCAAGCCACGAACCTTCTCCGATCACGATGCTGTCGTCCCCGTCTTTTTCCGTTCGCGCGGAGAAATACCCGGTCGCGGGATCGAATTTGTGGTTTCCCGCGGCAACGGAGCAGTGCGGCCCGATCAGGGTGTTGTCTCCGATCGTGACATTTCCGTTCAGATAACTGTAGAGACCGATATAAATGTTCCGCCCGATCTGATCCTTCGGAATACGGATGATCGCGCCGGGTGCAACCTGGATATCCCGTCCCCCGAGTCCGAGGATCTCCGCCCGCATCGTGTCTCCCTGTCTGTTGTTGGATTGATTGCAGTATTCGGTCAGGACACGGAACATTTCGTCATCCATCGGCATCGCCGTCTTTCTCCTTTTGCAGAAGGTGACCCTTCTGATTGTCAGGCCGGATGTTTGCCGGCTTTTCTGATTTCTCTCCGCTATTGTATCATATCGGTATACCGAAAACAACCTGAAATTGTTTGCGCTTTTCCCCGTTCTTACGGTATAATGGAAACGACCGGCCGGGCTGCACCGGAAAGAGTTTCCGCAGGGGGATGCCATGGAAGAAAAGCGAGTCTTTCCCTTTATTGCCACAGCGACCTTCAATCTGGAAGGTTTCGTCAAGCGTGAGCTGCTGTCTCTCGGTTTTGCCGACGCGAAAGCCGAACAGGGCGGTGTGCGTTTTTCCGGCACGCTGGAAGACGCTTTCCGGGCCGCGCTCCGCCTCGCCTGCGCGGATCGCGTGCTGCTTTTGATGGCGGAAGGCGTCTGTACTTCCTTTGAAGATCTCTACCAGCTCGCCTTTCGCGCGCCCTGGCAGCACCTGATTCCCCGTGACGGCGCCGTTCCCGTAACCGGACACTGCGCCCGTTCCCGTCTGATGAGCGTGCGCGACTGTCAGTCGATCGTCAAGAAAGCCGTCGCCGATAAACTGTCCGCGCAGTACCGTCTGGTGCGGCTGCCCGAAAACGGCAGCCGATACAAAGTGGACGTTTCCCTGCACCGGGACCTGGCGCGGCTGACGGTGGATCTGTGCGGTGACGCGCTGAACCGCCGCGGTTACCGCACCTGGAACGGAGAAGCACCGCTGCGGGAAACCCTCGCGGCCGCCATGGTGCGTTTCAGCGGCTGGGATTGCAGCCTTCCGCTGGTCGATCTCACCTGCGGAACAGGCACGCTCCTCGTCGAAGCTGCTTTCCTTCAGTCCGGACGCGCACCGGGGCTCACCCGTCCCTTCGATGTGGAAAAATGGCAGAAAGCGGACGCGAAAACGCTGTCCCGCATCCGCGCGGAAGCAAAAACCGCCTTCGATCCCGAAAAAATCCGCGGCATATCCGGTTCCGATATTTCGGAGGAAGCGCTTCGCCTCGCCCGGCAGCACATCCGTCAGGCAGGGCTTGAAAACCGTGTCACGGTATCCAATCGGGATCTGCGCGCTGTCACGCTTCCCTCACCCGCGGTTTTCCTCTCAAACCCGCCGTACGGTGAACGTATGTCGGACAGAGCCGCATGCGAAAAACTCTACCGCGAATACCGCCCGCTTCTGCTTCGCAACCCCGGCTCCGCGCTGACGGTCATTACCAACCATTCCGGATTTGAACGCGTGGCGTCCCTGCGCGCGGACAGACGCATCCGGCTGTACAACGGCCGTCTGGAATGCGAACTGCTGCATTTCCCGCCTATATCATCAAAGGAGTGAATCATCATGCTGAAAGGTATCCCCGCCATCATCTCCCCCGAACTGCTGAAAATCCTCTGTGAAATGGGTCACGGAGACGAAATCACCATCGGAGACGGCAATTTCCCCGGTCACAGTCTTTCCGACCGGGTAGTCCGGCTGGACGGACACGGCGTGCCGGAGATCCTGGACGCCGTATTGAAGCTGATGCCGCTGGACACCTATACCGAACATCCCGCGGCGCTGATGGCGGTCGTGCCGGGCGACAATACGCCCACCCCTATCTGGGAAACATACCGCGAAATCATCCGCAGGCATGATCCCCGCGGAGACGCCTGCATTGAGACCATCGAACGCTTCGCGTTTTATGACCGCGTCAGGGAAAAGTCCTGCTGCGTCGTCATGAGCGGGGAAACCGCCACCTACGCGAACATCATCCTGAAAAAAGGCGTTATCAAGCCTGAATAAGCCCGTGTTCCTTCCGCACACTTTTGCGGGCAGGTTGATCCTCAGAATAAGGTTACCTGGCTGTACTCCGGAAGCCCCCGCAGGCATCCCTGCTCGCGCAGCATCTCCAGGAGCGTATTGGATATTCTGGTTCTGTTCTTCAGGTCTTCCACAGAGATGAATGGCTGGCGTTTCCGCTCGTCCACGATGCTTTGCGCCACGCTTTCCCCGAGTCCGGCGATCGCGGTAAAGGGCACAAGGAGACTCTGTCCCTCCCTGGGAATAAAGCGCTTCACATCGCTGCGGTACAGATCGGGCGGCAGAAAACGGTATCCGCGGCACATCATTTCAACGACCATTTCAAGCGCGGATTCATATTCCTTATCCTTTGCCGTGGCCTGCTTCGCGCCTGCCGCTTCCCGTGCCAGCTTCAGTTTGGCTTTTGCTCTCTCGCTGTCCGGAAGGATCATGGTGCCGGCGTCAAAGCCGTCTCCGCGTATCGTAAAGTAGGCTGCATAATACGCAAGCGGACGGTATACCTTATACCAGGCCACTCGCAGAGCCATGGTTACGTAAGCGACGGCATGCCCCTTGGGGAACATATACTGGATCTTTTTGCACGAGCCGATGAACCAGTCCGGCACCTGATGCTGGTTCATCGCTTCTTCCATTTCCGGTTTCAGCCCTTTTCCCTTCCGGACGCTTTCCATGATGTCAAAGGACATTTTCGCTTCCACACCCATCTCCATCAGCTGATTCATGATGTCATCGCGGGTGCAGAGACACTGGCTGAGCGGCGCGATGCCCTGATCGATGATATCCTTCGCGTTCCCGAGCCATACGTCGGTTCCGTGCGACAGACCGGAAATACGGATCAGTTCCTGCATGGTGGTCGGCTTGGTATCCTCCAGCATCTGGCGCACAAAAGACGTGCCGAATTCCGGAACTCCCAGCGTACCGGTATTGCAGTCGATTTCCTCCCGTGATACGCCGAGTGAATCCGTTCCGCAGAAAAGCGACATGACTTTTTTGTCCCCGAGCGGAATCTGCTTATAATTCACGCCCGTCAGTTCCTCAAGCATGTGCAGCATGGTCGGGTCGTCATGTCCGAGTATATCCAGCTTTACCAGGATATCGTGCATCGAGCTGAAATCGAAATGCGTCGTGATGATCCCGCAGTCGGGATCGTCCGCCGGATACTGGATCGCCGTAAACTGGCAGATATCGTATTCCTTGGGAAGCACCACCATACCGGCAGGATGCTGACCCGTTGTTCTCTTTACGCCGACACACCCTTCCGCAAGCCGCTCCTTTTCCGCCTCGGAAGCGTTGATGCCGCGCTCTTCAAGGTATTTCAGCACATACCCGTACGCTGTTTTCTCCGCCAGCGCGCCGATCGTGCCGGCCCTGAAAACATTGTTTTCACCAAAGAGCTCCTTCACGTAATTATGTGCGGTCGGCTGGTATTCTCCCGAAAAATTCAAATCGATATCGGGCACTTTATCACCCTTGAACCCGAGAAAAACCTCAAAAGGAATATCGAATCCGTCTTTCTCCATCAGCCGTCCGCAGGCAGGACACGGCTTGTCGGGAAGGTCCACTCCGATCGTGTAACCTTTCGGCGTATCAAAATATCCCCTGTGACAGACCGGGCAGCGGTAATGCGGCGGCAGTGCGTTGACTTCCGTAATACCGCACATGCAGGCCACCAGCGAGGAGCCGACGGAGCCTCTGCTTCCGACCACATACCCGTCCCGAAGGGATTTGCTGACCAGTTTGTTCGCAATGGAATAGAGCGTCGCGTATCCGTAGCCGATAATGGACTTGAGTTCTTTCTCCAGCCGTTTCTGTACGATCTCCGGCAGTTCTTCTCCGTACAGGTCGTGCGCGCGGCCCCATGTCATCGACGTGATATCGTGCTCCGCGTCCTCCCAGAAGGGAGAAAACGTGGTTTTCCCTTCCGGATGCTTCGGATAAAGAGACACCTGTTCCACCCGTGAGGCGATGATATGGGGATTTTTGATCACAACCTCCCTGCACTTTTCCTCGCCGAGGTAGCTGAATTCATCCAGCATTTCCCGGGTTGTTTTCAGATACAGCGGAGGCTGCTGGTCCGCGTCGCTGAACCCCTGTCCGGCCTGGATGATGGATCGGAAAACAGCGTCCTGCGGGTCCAGAAAATGCACGTCGCCGGTTGCGCAGACCGGAAGCGAAAGCTTCTCCCCGAGCCGCACGATCGTCTGATTGAGCCGCTGCAGTTCAAGATCATCCTTTACTCTTCCTTCCCTGACGAGAAACGCGTTATTGCCTCTCGGCTGGATTTCAAGGAAATCATAGAACTTCGCGATCTCCTCCAGCTTTTCTTCCGGATTGCCGTCCAGTACGGCCTCAAACAGTTCCCCTTCGGCACAGGCGGATCCCAGGATCAGCCCTTCCCTGTACTTTGTCAGGATCTGCCTCGGAATCATGGGTTTCCTGCGGAAATAGTGCAGGTGAGATTCCGACACAAGATGGTTCAGGTTTTCGATTCCCTTCTGCGTCGCAGCGAGAATGATGATATGATACGAATTTCCGAGCGTGTAAAAATCGGACACCCGATTGAGCTGTTCTATGGTTTCGACGCCTCTGCTTTTCGCTTCTTCCATCATTCTCGCAAGGCACACCGCGGTCGCGTTTGCGTCGTTTACGGCGCGATGCGCTCCCTTCAGCGACACGTGCAGATGCTTGCATACCGAACCCAGCTTGTGCGTTTTCAGTTCGGGATACAGCTTGCGCGCAAGCATCAGCGTATCGACCTGAACCGGATTGTAACTGATTCCGATCCGTTTCAGTTCATTGGTAAGAACTCCGCAGTCAAATTTCGCGTTATGCGCGGCAATCGGACAGTCTCCGATGAATTCAAGCAGCTTCGGCAGGATTTCGGCCGCTTTCGGGGCGCCGTACAGCATCTGATCGGTGATATGCGTGATTTCCGTGATCTTTTCCGGCAGCGGTATTTCCGGATCCACAAACGGGTTCATCGAATCGATCACGTGTCCGCCGACCATTTTGACAGCACCGATTTCGATGATCCTGTCCGTCTTGATATTCAGCCCTGTGGTTTCCAGATCCAGAACGACGATCGGATCATCCAGCTTCTGGTCCCTGCCGCCGGTCGTAACGGGCGGATCCTCGGTCAGATACCCCTCCATGCCCGGAAGCAGCTTGATCCCGGCTTTTTTGGCTGCCGAAAAAGCCTCGGGAAATGCCTGTACGACTCCGTGATCGGTGATCGCGACAGCTTCATGTCCCCACTTGGCGGCACGTTCGATCAAAGCCGTCGGCGACGCCGTGGCGTCCATCGTGCTCATCTGCGTATGCAGATGCAGTTCGATGCGTTTTTCCGTTTCCGTATCCGCTCTTTCCGGCAGTTCCGCGCGGGATATATCCTTCACGCGGATCATGGTCTCATGGCTGAAATTGTCAAACTGCGCTTCCCCGCGAATCAGGATCCCCATATTGGGTTTGATCTGTCTGACGATCGCCTGCACGGCTTCTTTTTCTTCGGCGCTGATCGGCGTCTCGGCGGCTTCTTCTTTGGACAGGCGCTGTGCGCGATAGTACAAAAAGGCCTTGCAGCAGATCGTACCGGTAAAATCCGTCACGTAAAAAGTCAGCAGCACGGCTTCACCGCCGGAGATCTCCCGCGTTTCGGCTTTCAGCACCTTTCCCCTGACGGTCACAACTCCGCTTTCATTGGTGATTTCGGAAATATCGACCGGAGGATCCGCGATTTTTCTTCCCCTGATCCGCTCATCGTCCGGACGTTTGGTTTTTTCCTTTTCCTTCTGCTGCACAGGCGCGGCCATGCTCTGCTGAACCGTTTCCATTGCGCGCGCGCGTTCTTCTTCGATGCTCTTCAAACGCTTCCCCGCGTCACCCGCGACGCGCAGATGCAGTTTCGGCTCGTACCGGTACGTTTTCCTGATCGCATCTGACAAAAGCTCGTCCGCATGCCGGCTCTTCAGATACCGGAGCGCGAATTCATCCGGAACTTCAAGGCATACGCTGCCGTTATCGCAGATCCAGCGCAAATCAAATTCCCATGAACGAACAGCCGGGAATTCCCGCAGAAGCATCTGATTGAGCGGCAGCGCGTAACGATCGGGGTTTTCCCGAAACGCGTCCGCCAGGGCGGGACAGGAAATACTGACCGCCACGTGGATCATCGGAAATGTACGCACAAGCAGCTGCTGCAGCTCACGGCTTTCTTTTTCGGATATCAGCGTATCGGACAGGAAAGAAAACAGCGCCCTGTTTTCCTTCCTGTCGTACCTCACCTTGTCGATATGCATGCTGTCCTTCGTGGAAGGCAGCGTTTCGTGGATCACCCGCATCAATTCACTGTAAGTCATTCAGATAACCCCGCACGGCCCGGATGAACTGACCGCAGATATCACCTCTCAGCGTAGCGGCATACTGCCCGTGGACATACAGCGCGGCGCTTCCTTCCCCGCCGCACAGCGCGATATCGGCTTCTCTCGCTTCGCCCGGACCGTTGACCACGCAGCCCATCACGGCAACCGTAACATCTTTCTCAATATCCCGGAAGGCTTCTTCCACTTGTTCCGCGATCCGTACCGTATCGATCCTGGTCCGGCCGCAGGTGGGACAGGAAATCAGACGGAAACCTTTTCGCAGTCCGACCGCACGCAGGATTTCTTTCGCCGCGGCCGGTTCGCTGATGGGATCCCCCGTCAGCGATACCCGTATGGTATCTCCGATCCCGTCCAGCAGCAGCGCTCCGATGCCGATTGCTGATTTCAGGGTTCCCTTTCCCGGCAGACCGGATTCGGTGATCCCCAGATGAAGCGGATAATCGCACGCTTTAGCGGCAAGCCGATACGCATCCACAGCAGTCTTCACGTCGCTCGATTTCAGGGAAAGCACGATATCCTCAAAACCCGCGTCCGTCAGAAGACGGACATGTTTCATCGCGGATTCCACAAGCGCCTCCGGCACCGGGCTTCCGTATTTTTGCAGGATATCCTTTTCCAGGGAACCGCCGTTTACCCCGATCCTGATCGGAACACGGTTTGCCCTGCACGCGTCCGCGATTTTTTTCACATTCTCCGTTTCGCCGATATTCCCCGGATTGATCCGGAGCGCGTGTATCCCGTTTTCCACACTTTTCAGCGCAAGATCTGCCCTGAAATGGATATCGGCGGACAGCGGCACCGGAGAATGCTCCTGCAGATAGCGCACATTCTCCGCGCAAGCGTCGTCGAATACGGATATCCGGACCAGATCGCACCCGGCGTCCGCAAGCTGTATGATCTGCTTCAGCGTCGCTTCGCGGTCTCTGGTATCGGTATTGGTCATGCTCTGAACGGATACGGGAGCCCCTCCGCCGATCGCGAGTTCTCCCGCGTATACTTTCCGCGCCGAACCCATAGAAAACGCCTCCTCAGGAAAACAGGTGCAGAATGTCGCGATACGTCAGAACCAGGAAAAGCAGCAGCAGGATCCCGTATCCCGACAGGTGGATATAGCTCTCGATTTTGCGGCTGATCGGTTTTCTCCGCACCGCTTCCGCCAGGAGGAACAGGATGCGGCTGCCGTCCAGTCCCGGGATGGGCAGCAGGTTGATCAGACCCAGATTTACCGAAATCAGGATCAGAAGCGAGAGATACGTCAGGATGCCGCCGTTTTTCGTCTCTTCCGTCACGATCTGAATGATGCGGACAGGGCCGCCGGCATCCTCAAGCCCCTCGCCGGTCGTGATCATCTGCTTGAGCGAATGCAGGATCGCGCCGCCCGCTTCCACGCAGTACGCGGCGCCAAGCTGTGCCGCACGCGGCACGGATACGGGCTGATACACCGGTGTATACTCGATCTGATAGGTAACACCGATCATCATTCTTCCGTTTTCCGGATCAAAAGCGGGAATCAGGGAAGCCGTTTCCTCCCGATCGCGGTACAGGTAACGGATCTCAAACGCTTCGTCTCCCTCCCGGTATTCACCGATCAGGACGGAAAACCGGTGCCGGCCGTCCTCCGTAATGCCTGATGCGTCTTCCCCGTTCACGCTTATGATGATGCATCCCGGCTTGAGACCCGCCTTTTCCGCGGGGCTGTCATGGGCGACTTCCTGAATCACGGCTCTTCCGTACTGCGCGTCGACGACTTCTCCTGCAAAAGTATAATAGCAGAACGCGACGGCCAGAGCCAGCATCAGATTCATCAGCGGTCCCATGAAGACCGTCAGAAGCCTTTTCCATGCGGGGTAAAGATAAAAGCTTCTCTCATCCTGCTGTTTTCCGGCCTCCGGATTGTCTTCGTCGTAAAACGCGCAATATCCTCCCGCGGGGATCAGGCGCAGAAGAAACTCCGTATCATGCTTCCTGCTTTTCCATTTCTTCAGCACCGGACCGAATCCGATGCCGAATTCCCGCACCGGGATCCCGGTCCATCTCGCCGCAAGGAAATGGCCGCATTCGTGTACGAAAACCAGAACGCCCAGCAGCACCAGTGCGGCCAGGATGTATACAATCGTCATAGGCTCCTCTGTTCCGCTCAGATCCGGACACTGCGGATGTATTCCTCCGCCGCTTTCCTTGCTTTCCTGTCCGTATCAAAGACTTCTTCAATATCCGTGTCTTCCCTGTTCGGGATAAGGTTCAGCACATGATCCACCGTGTCAAAAATCCGGTTCAGGGGTATGATTCCGCGCAGAAACGCGTTTGCCGCCTCTTCGTTGGCGGCGTTCAGCACACAGCAGGCGTTTCCTTTCGCATCCAGGGCATTCCTCGCCATCCGCAGGGAGGGAAACTTCTCCGTGTCCGCCTCTTCAAAAGTCAGCCGGCCGATCGCGATAAGATCAAGCGGTTCCGTACCGCTTTCCATTCGTTCCGGCCAGGTGATCGCATACAGAATCGGCAGACGCATATCCGGGATGCCCATCTGTCCGATCACGGTGCCGTCGCAGAAACGGACCGCGGAATGCAGGATGCTCTGCGGATGCACGAGCACGCGGATCCGGGACTGCGGCATATCGAACAGCCAGCGCGCTTCGATGATTTCCAGCGCCTTATTGAACATCGTCGCGCTGTCAACGGTGATTTTTTTGCCCATCGACCAGTTCGGATGGCCGAGTGCCTGAGACACCGTTGCGTGCCGCATCTCTTCCTTTTTCCAGGTGCGGAAAGGCCCGCCCGAAGCGGTAAGAAGCAGTTCCGCGGGGGTGTTTCCGTGGGCCCCTTCCAGGCACTGCCAGATCGCGCTGTGTTCACTGTCCACGGGAATCAGCGCCGCCTTCCCGTTTTCCGAAAAGCACCGCATCACCAGGCTGCCGCCCGCTACAAGCGCTTCCTTATTGGCAAGCAGCACACGTTTGCCTTTTCGTG
>CADBNX010000154.1 GCA_902796115.1 uncultured Eubacteriales bacterium | reverse complement strand
GGAAACCATATCATTGCCACGGCAGTAATCGGCAGCGGTGTAACGAGCATTGGCAAAGGTGCTTTCAACCAATGCGCCGGGCTGAAAGGCGTCACCATTCCGGACAGTGTGACCATCATCGGCAAAAGAGCTTTCTATTGCTGCACCGGCCTGACCGGTATTGCCATCCCGGAGGGCGTAACCGAGATTAACGACAGTACTTTCTATGAATGCACCGGTCTGACCGAGGTCACGATCCCGCCCAGCGTAACGCGTATCGGCTTTAATGCTTTCTCCGGCTGCACCGGCCTGACCGAAGTCGCCATCCCGGAGGGCGTAATCACCATCGATCGTTGTGCTTTCTACGACTGCACCGGCCTGACCGGCATCGCCATCCCCAACAGCGTAATCAGCATCGATGATGCTGCTTTCCAGGGCTGCACCGGTCTGACCAGCGTAACCATTCCCGACAGTGTGACCAGTATCCATGAGTCTGCTTTCATACACTGTCCCAGCCTGAAGAGCATTCAGGTTGCCGGCGGAAATCCCGCGTATTCATCCGCAGACGGGGTACTGTACAACAAACAAAAAACAAAACTGATCACGTTCCCGGGCGGATTCACAGGGAGGTATTCAATCCCGAACAGTGTGATGAGCATCGGCTACTGTTCTTTTTTGAACTGCACCGGCCTGACCGGCGTCACCATCCCGGACGGCGTTACCTTCATCGGCCTTCATGCCTTCAGCGGATGCACAGGACTGACCAGCGTGACCATCCCGGCCAGCGTAACATGGATCAACGGAGATGCCTTCGGCCGCTGTACAAACCTGATCAGTGCTTCCGTCCACAACGCGAATACGAAATTCGATCAGGATGTATTCAAGGATGCCGCCTCCGGCTTCATCCTCCGCGGTCACAGCGGCTCCACCGCAGAGACCTACGCCGGCGACAACGGACATCCATTCATGCTCCTTGTGGAAATGGCGGCTCCGGACTTCGTCCTTCCGGCTGCCCTGACCCGTATTGAGGACGAGGCTTTCTCCGGCGCGAAGATGACCGTGGCCTATATCCCGGACGGCGTGACCGATCTTGGCAGCGGGGCCTTCGCGAACTGCATGAGCCTGACCCAGATCCGCATCCCGGCGTCTGTTGCCGTCATCCCATCGGACGTGTTCGGGAACATCGGCAAATCTCAGCTCACGATTTTCGGTGCGCCCGGCTCCGCGGCGCAGACCTTCGCCGCAGCCGAGGGGATCAGATTTGAGGCGGAATAAATCAGGCGGGAGGGGGTGATCAGCCCCCGTCCTCCCAGCACACCGTACATACCGTCCGGTATACGGCGCGTCCAATACAATCAGACTGAACAGACTCGCAGGCAAGGGAGAGATCAAGGTATCCTCTGCCTGCGGGTCTTTCATTTGAAATGACTTTTCCCGCGGATGCGGTACCCGCCGCAAAGCAATACCTTCTTCTGCTGTACCCTTCCCACTGCCGGGCAGGTTCGTGTCTTTCACCCTCCGGAAACGTGCGCCGCCGGGCGCACTGCGGAACCGCGGTGTGAATCGCTTTACACCGCGGTTTTGTTTCGAACGCGTACTGGACAATCCCTCCGAGCAGTGCTACAATACGCATCAGGGGAAGGATTGCCTCCCGCTGCCGTCTGCCGATACGCAGACTTCCGTTTTTCAAAAGGGGGAATTGTTTTGAATAAGACCAGATTCGCGGCATGCCTGACGCTGCTGGCGCTGCTTGTGTCCTGTATGATGGCACCTCCCGCATCGGCGGCAACCAAAATCAAAAAGGTATACATCAAACACGACTGTGCCGAGATCGCGGTGTACGGCGGGGAAGCCGCGGTTCCGCATATCGTGCAGGACAGGAGCATGGCCATCTGGGACGCCGTCTACTTCACCACGCCCGAGTATAAAAGCTTCAGCTACAGCTGGGAAAAGTTCAACAACAGCACCCGGCTCTGGGAGGATTTCAAGGAGGGAAGCGTCTTCACGCCGGGCCGTTACCGGTTTGCGACGCAGGTGCGGACCAAAGGTACGGATTATATGCTTGACAGCAATGTCAAAATCATCGATTCGGACGGCGTCGAATGGGGCCGGTCGAGCGTCGATTACGGAGAGGATTACAGCTGGGCCTGGATCCATACGCCGGATTTCAACATCACCGATACGCGGCAGTATGTCACAAACCTCGAAGCCGAATCCAAAGACATGAGTTCCGTCACGCGGTACGGAAGCGTCGTGCGAGTCCCGAGCATCGTGACCATATCAACCGGCCCTGCCGCGTACTTCAGCAGCACCGAAAACGGGTGGGAAAAGCTGAACGAATCCACGAATACATGGGAAGACTATGAAGAGTACTATTTTGAAGCGGGTCAGTACCACTACAAAACGAGGATCGATATCAAAGGCTCGTACGGAAACAAATACCGTTTTTCAAAGGATCTGAAACTGAAAGTAAACGGCGTATCCTGGACGGTTCATCCGGCCAGCCTGTTTGACGAAGCGTTTTCCAGCAGGATCTGGGTCACCTCCCCCGCGATCAGAATCGAGCCGTCCGCGCAGAGCAAAACCACGATCCTGTATCTGAAGACAGCCAATCTGTACAAGCCCTACTCCGCAAGCGAACGCAGGCCTTATGAATGCGGCGCGAAATCCATTTCCGCCGCTGACACCTCGCAGATCCGGAATCTTTTTCAGGAATACGGCCTTGACTTTGCGGTGATCACATACGCGGATGATTTTGCGGTCAACGTGACGGGAACACCCACAAAGAAAGGCAGTATCGAAGGGAAGTTCTTCCTTCACAATTCCTCCGATCCCAATACCGTCCACACCGTGGAAGTACGGCTTTACGTTGACGGGATCGATAACGCGGAGGAAGACTGCAATATTCCCGCGGTCGTCGGACAGGAACTGAATTTCTCGAAATCCTACGAATACCGCTATCATATGACGCAGATGTCACAGGATGATCTCGCCATGCTGCGGGAAAACCTGAAGGAATACGGTCTCAACGCTTCCGTCACGCAGTCTTCCGATCGGTTTACCCTCTCCGTCACCGGGACACCCACCCGGGCTGGCTATCCGTACGGATGGCTCATCTTTACGCATCCCACGGAAGAAGATGGGTATTTCTCCCTGAACGTCAATATCAGCATCGAAGAGGCCGCATCGGAGGAAATCCGGGCCGTCCCGGATCTGTCCGGTCCGGTGGACTGGTCCTGGTCGCGGTCAGCGGTAGGCGGTTTCACCGTGCTTGACGCGGACGACGCCGCCCTGAAGCTTCTTCGCAGAAACCTGGCGTCATACGGACTGCAGCTGGGATTCACCGCCGGAAGTTCGGGGTATGATCTTCATATCATCGGCAAAGCGACCGACGACGGAATCGTGAAGGGTTCCATCCCGATTCATCACGCGGATGATCACGACCTCGTTTATACCCTTCAGATCACCGTCATCCTCAACAGGCCGGTAATTGCCGGAGACGCGGACGACAGCGGCACAACCGATATGAAGGACGCCCTGCTCATCCTGCGGTACCTGAAGGACCCGGGCATCCGGATCAATCTGGCCAATGCCGACGTCAACCAGGACGGTCACGCCGATATGCTTGACGCCATTCTGATTCTGGAATATGACTGCGGCTGGGATGTGGAGCTGAAAAAAGGCGCCAAAGGATAAAAGATCCGTTTTCCTTATTCAATGATCATGACCGGATAATCAGTGCCGGCCCACCCGATCACCGGGCTCCCCGCAGTTGTACAGATCACCGTACCTGCGGGGAGCGCGTCTTTTGCGATCTCCCTGACGGTAGACGGAATGAAAATCGCAGTGACGGCGGACTCCGCAAAAGCTCCCGCGCCGATTTGGGTACAGCCTTCCGGAATATACACCGTCACATCGGAAATGCCGCGGAACGCGCTGTCCGCGATCGTTTCCACGGAAGAGGGAAGCACCAGATCCCACTCCGGAAGCAGCGTCACCTGATTGGATTCGATCGGGTGATCGCCCGCATCATCCCGAACGTTCATCTTCAGCTGATAGACGCCCGCCGGCAGTCCGCTCGCAAACCACTGCGCGAAATTGCCGTCTCCGTCCTCAGCCACGGTTTCCCCTGTCAGGACGTTGATCAGCTGTAAGTCGGTTGTTTTTGTGCCCATCCCGCCG
>CADBNX010000153.1 GCA_902796115.1 uncultured Eubacteriales bacterium | reverse complement strand
GTCGATCAAAAGCTGATGCGAGGCCATGTGCCCGTTCCGCATGCCGTGTTTGTAGCTTTCCGGAAGCCGCTCCCGCTCCTGAAACTGGATCGGCGCGGGAGAATTCCACTGCCAGGTGTGATTGGCCACCTGGTTCATGAAATCCGGATCATTTTTGTGCGCGGTCATGTCGACGGGATTCACGTAATCGCTGACATCCGTCAGGGTGACGCCCTTGGGATTTTTGACCACAAACAGATGCTGCGCGTTGCTGAACTGGTAGCCCGCTTCGGTGCCGTAGAACGCCTGCACGCAGGAGGACGGCGCTTTCCATCCGATGCGCCGGCATTCGTTCACGCGCGCCGTGCCGCCGTTGGCCAGCTGCATCAGCGAATACTCATTGGAGAATACGTTGCCCCACTGGTTCACATCCGCCTTGAAATACGGGTCGTCCTCCTGATCGCGGTAGCCGACGCCGGTCACCTTCGTCACATAGCTGTCGCACGCGTTGAGCAGCATCGCCGTGGAATGCGTGGGATAGAAGAACGGAGGCACCCCGGCGCTGTCCAGCGCGGCGCGGTAGTTATCCGAGAAGTGCCCGATATCGTGGTAATACTGGCTTTCCCCATACACGAAATGCCCGAACTCGCCCTTCAGGAATTTTTCACGGCAGAACATCGAGGAGGGGTAATAGATGCAGGTTTCGCCCATCATATAGGTGAGGCCGGTCTTTTTGACGAGCTCCACGATTTCCTGGCATTCCTCCACCCTGCTTGCCATCGGCACCGCGGAATACACGTTCTTGCCGGCCTTCAGCGCGCGGATGATGATATCCCCGTGCAGGTGGCGCTGCGTGAAATTGGCGATCGTATTGATTTCCGGGTCCGCGAGCGCGTCCTCAAAAGTCTTCACGATGGGCACCTTGAACAAGTCCCGGTATTCCTTCGCCCGCTCCGGGATCAGGTCGCACACGCTCACCTTTTCCACAGCCGGGTGCGCCTGGAACAACGGCACGAAATCACGCGCAAAACTGCCGCAGCCGATAAAACAGACATTCAGTTTCTTCATGATCCGATACGCTTCCTTTCCTGTTCACTGTATGCGGGATTCTCCGGGAGGATGTCTGCGCCGGCTGACAGATGCCTGACCGCACTGCCGCCGTGATCCGCCGCCGGTGCCCGTCCGGAAAACCTGCGCCTGAGCGCCCGGCATCTGCGGTACGGTCAGTACGGTTCATTCATCGGCAGTTTCCTCCTTCGGCTGATATTATATCGGCTTCCTTTTCCGATTTGCAAGATAAAATAAAGCTTTCCTGCGGCTTTTCGGCAGATTTCGTTACACTTTTCCATTCCGGATACCATCTCTGTGATCAGGATACCGGGACAAAGCGGAATCCCCGCCTTTCCGCATGATGAACACGGTGCGTGAACAGGCACACCCAAAGTTGAATGTTACAAATTATTTACAGTCTGGACTGGAAACCGCGGACACGCTATGATACAATATAAAAGGAGAGGTTTCTCCCGGAGGAAGCGCTATGCGGAAACGTTTTGCCTTGATTCTGATGCTTTTGCTGCTGACCGGCGCCGGCCGTGCATTCGGCGAGTCCGGTTTGGCGTTCGTTTCGGTTCCCGAAGTCCTGCATCCCGGAAAAGCGGAGCGGATTTCTTTTTATGCCCCGACGGAAGGAGAGGCGCAGATCACGCTGGAGGGAGCGGGGCAGACCCTGACCCTGGTCAGCGGATACCGCGCCTCCGCCGGGAACAACCACATCACCCTGACGGGCGATTTCGGGGAAGTGAGCGAAGGAGATCGGGAACTGGTCCTGACGCTCGGAGAGGATGCCGCGGCGGTTCCGGTGAAAATCGGTGTTCCGGTGCCGCGGATCCTGAGCTTTTCCGCGCCGGAAGAAGCGCGGATCGGGGATACGGTTTCCTTTGCCCTGTGCGCCACGCAGGGCGGCGCGGCCGAGATCCGCGTTTGTGTGGGAGACGAATGGAAAACGGCCGCCGTCGGGGAGATTCCCGCGGATGCGGAAACGCACATTTCCTGGGACAGCCGCGCGATGGCGGCTGAACTGACCCCCGGCACACTGCTGGTGCGCGCCGTGGTGACCGACGCGGAGGGACTGGCCGGCGCGGTGAGGCAGATCAGCCTGCTCCTTGCGCCCGCGCCCACGCCCGCGCCGTCCCCGACCCCGTATATTCCCTCGGCTGTCGCACGCATGGAAGAGGAGAACAGCTACTGGACCCTGCCCATCGGAAACCGGGAGGACGAACAGGCGATCTGGGATGTCATGATGCAGCCGATGACGGTGATCGACGGCAACGAGAAGGAAGTGTACCGGCTGCGCAGAACGCCGGACGATTCCTCGAAGAAAGACAACGTGGTGGGGGAGATCACCTATGCCTCCCAGGGCGTGCACATCCTGGAAACGCTGGATAACGGCTGGACCCTGGTGGAGGCGTACAATTCCTCCTACGGGCCGAACTGCAAATCCAGGCCGGGATACGGCGTGACGGACGACCTGATTCAGGGATATGTGAAAACCTCCCTGCTGAAAACCGTGCAGCCCGCGGCGGATTACGCGCTGCTGATCGACAAGCTGAACCAGCGGATGTATATTTTCAATGAGGGAAAGATCATCGGCGAGCTGCTGGTGTCGACCGGCCTGAACAACGCCACGCAGAGCTGGAACGAAACCCCCTCCGGCGAGTTTGTGATCATCAGCCCCAAAATGGGCGGCTTCCCTGCGGGCAATCTGTGGTGCGAATACGGCATGCGGCTCAACGGCGGATGCGCGATCCACCAGGTGCCCTATATCGGAGACGCGGATACCCCGGCCAGCCGGCAGGATTTTTCCTCCACGGCGAAGCTGCTCGGATCGAAGGCCAGCCACGGGTGCATCCGGGTGCAGAAAACGCTCAATGAGCAGGGCCAGAACATGAAGTGGCTCTGGAACAACCTGAAGAAGTATACGAAGGTGCTGATCTGGGACGATACGGGCCGCGCGATCCCTTATCCGGATGACGATATCAGGGTTTATTACAATCCCACGGGAGGGAAGTATTTCCACCTGAACCAGTACTGTTCGTCGGTGAAGGACCGCTATCTGCCCCTGACGGAGACCACCTACGGGCAGCTGGAGGCATTGTTTGAAACCCCGAAGGCGTGCCCCCGCTGCGCGACCACGCTGATGACGAAAGCGGAGATCGACGCGATCAACGAATCCCTGAAACCGCGTACGGAGATGAAATAATGAAGAAGCCCGAGATCAGCAGAGAAAGAGTCAGAACGCTGCTGGACACACGGTATATCCGGGTGTTTGACCTGCAGTACGGGGAGAAAGGCCATTACTACGACGCGACCCGCAGGGACGCGGAGAATCTCGCGGCGGTGAAAACGGAAGCGGAATTCCGGGAGATGCTTCCGGACGCCGTCAGCTGTTTCCTGATTGTCAAAACGCCGGACGCGCCGTACCGGCTGGTGCTGTTTCACGAATACCGGTATCCCGTGGGACGGTTTCTTTTGAGTCCGCCCGCGGGGCTGATCGACGCGGAGGACCGCGGCGGCGGTTTTGAGGCCGCGCTGCTGCATACGGCAAGGCGCGAAATCTTCGAGGAGACCGGCATCCGCCTGACGGAGAAGGACCGGCTGTTTGTGGTGAGCCCCCTGCTTTTTTCCTCTCCCGGCATGACGGATGAGAGCAACGGCCTGGTGTGCGCGGTAACGGAGCGGGAGAACCTTGACTGCCTGAACCAGCGCGGCGCGGTGGGCAGCGAGTGTTTTGACGGTTTCACGCTGCTGACGAAGGAAGAAGCGCTGGCGACGCTGCGCCGGGGCAGGGATGAGCGCGGAAGAACCTATTCCATTTTTACCTGGGCGGCGCTGACCTATTTCGCGTGCGATCTGTGGAAGGAAGACAGCCCTGTGAACGGAGCGGAAACATGAAACGGAAAAAAACGGCATTCCCGGCACTGCTGCTTTGCGCCATCCTCAGCCTGCTGCCGCCCTGCGCGTCCGCCGCGGCGGATGTGACCTATGTGGGCATCGTGACCCTGCGGTACCCGAACAGCATCACCAAGGTCTATACGGATATGAGCACCGAAAGCCGGGTCGTCGATACGCTGAATCCGGGCAACCGGCTGAATATCACGAAGGTATACCCGGGGTGGGTGGAGATCCTGCACCAGGGGAAAACCGCCTATGTGCTGCGCAGCCGGATCGACGAGGTGACGGCGGTCGACCCCGTGAATACCGCGCCCTACGGGGTGGAGTTCAACGCGTATTATACCGTGATCGCGCGGAACACCAATGTGTACAGCGAAAAAAGCCGCGCGTCGGAGGTGCTGTCGCAGCTCACGGAAGGCGCGGTCATTTCCCTGATCGGGGCGGAGGACGGCTGGGCGCGCCTGATCTACAAGCGCCAGTACGGCTACGTATCCACCCTGGATCTGGAGGAGCTGCTGCCCATCAATCCCGATCCGGAAGCGCCGTTTGACACAGATCTTCCGATCGCGGGGTACACCTCCTTCTATTCGGACAACCCGCCGCGCATCAATAACCTGGAAAAATGCTGTGAGCGCATGAACCGGGTGATGGTGCCCGGAGAAACGCTGAATTTCAACGGAAGCGTGGGCCCGTTCACGCGCGGGAACGGATTCATGGAAGCGCCGGTGCTCATCGACGGCGAAACGAAAATGGGCTACGGCGGCGGAAGCTGCCAGGTGTCCAGCACCCTCTACAATACGGTGCTGCAGCTGCAGGGGGTCACGATCCTGGAGCGGCACGCGCACGGCGCGAGCGGCGCGGCGTACCTGCCGCACGGCATGGATGCGTCTTCCGGCGCGCTGAATTTCCGCATCGAGAATGATTTCGGCTTCCCGATCCGCATCGAAGGAAGCTGCCATGACCTGGCGCTGACGATCCTGATTTACCGGGCGGACGGAATTGCCGCGGCATCGAAGTAAGGAAACGGGGTGGACATATGGAAACAGGCAGACCGGTACGTACGGTCGTGGCCGGCATCGGCGGCTACGGAAGAGTGATCTGCGGCAGCATCCTGGAAAACATGGCCGAATGGGGCATGACCCTGGCCGGAGTGGTGGAGCCGTATTTTGAGGGCGCGCCGCTGAAGGATGAGATCAACGCGCGGGGCATCCCGCATTACGATACGCCGGAAGCTTTTTACGCGGAGAATGAGGCGGACCTTGCCGTGATCTGCTCTCCGATCTGTTTTCATGAGGAGCAGAGCATCACGGCCATGCGGCACGGCAGCGACGTGCTGTGCGAAAAGCCGACGGCGGCGCTGCCGGAGCAGGCGGAAAACATGGCCCGGGC
>CADBNX010000152.1 GCA_902796115.1 uncultured Eubacteriales bacterium | reverse complement strand
GAAACCTGATGCGGATTATGCCGGTTTGTGCGGTTTGTGCGTTCTATTGACGCTTTCTTTTCTTCCGGTTATAATATAAAGTGGAGAAGAGAAATCCGGTTTTTCTTTTCTGCATCAGGCAGACTGACGCTGTGTCGGCTGCATTCGGGAGGATCAGATGAATTTTCGCAAAAGACGGACAGCGCTGCTGCTGGCGGTTCTGCTGCTCTTTTCCGCCGTCGGGTATGCGGAGGAAACACGGGAGGCGCTGCAGCGTCCCTCACTTTCCGCGCCGGAATATCAGATGGGCCTGCAGACCATCGGCTGCTCGGTTTATCTGTCAGGCGGAGTGCCGCCGTACACGGTGGACTGGCATACGGAGCGCGACGGCGGCTTTATTACCGGAAACAGCGTGATACTGAATGCGGAGGGGGGCATTTCCATCAGCTGTTTTCCCACTGACGCGGGCGTATATTCGTTCCATGTAACGGTAAGGGACGCGCAGGGCGCGCAGACCGGCGCGCAGACGAAGACCTATGTCGCGGTATACGTGGAAGAGACGCCGAAGGACTGGGAAAAGAGCCTGGAAGGAGTGGAGCTGACCGGGGACTGGGCGCAGGATCTGCTTGCCGTCGCACGTTCACAGCTGGGGTACCGGGAAAGTGAACGCAATTTTATCCTGAATGAAGACGGCAGGGTTGCGGGCTACACGCGCTACGGCGAATGGTACGGCGCTTCCTACGGGGAATGGTGCGCCATGTTTGCCTCTTTCTGCCTGCATTACGCGAACGTTCCGGAAGAGGCGGTGCCGCAGGAGGCGAGCTGCACCAAATGGATCGCGCTGTTCATGGAGATGGACGCGTTCCGGAAGCGCAGAACCGGGTATGTGCCCCAGCCGGGGGATCTGATCTTTTTCGGGAACCATGTCGGGGACGCGCGGCACATGGGCATTGTGGAAAGCGTGGGAGAAAGAATCATCACCATTGAGGGCAATGTGGACAGCACGGTGGTCAGCAAGCGCTATTTTGCGGATGACGAAAACATTATCGGATACGCTGTCATCGGCGCCCTGCAATGAAAAAGTACCGGCGGGAAAGAGAAGGGAAATATGAACAGCGTTGAAATTCAGCTTCTCGGCGCGTTTGCCGTTACCATCCGGGAGGACGGCCGGGAAAAGCATCTGGAGGATCTGGCGAGCAAAAGCCGGAAGGGCGTCAGCCTGCTGGAATACCTGATCCTGCACCACGGAAAGCCGGTGCCGGCGCAGCGCCTGATCCGCGAGCTGTGGTCCGCAAGGCATCATACGAATCCGGCCGGTTCGCTGAAGACCATGATCAGCCGCCTGCGTGCCATGCTGAACGAAGCTTCGGACGGACTGGGAGATCTGATCCGTTCGGACAAGGGTGCGTATTACTGGGAAAGCAGGCCGGATGTTGCGGTGGACGCCGTCCGGTTCACTGCCCTCGCAAAGGCGCTGCGCGCTGCGCAGGATGAAGAAAAAAAGCTGGATATCTGCCGGAAGATCGCCGATGTCTACCGGGGCGACCTGTATCAGACCGGAGACATGGTGAACGGGGAGCAGCTGGCAAGCTTCCTGCACCGGGAATATCTGGAGTCGATGTATGCGTATGTGAATATCCTGAAATCCCGGGAAGCGTTCAATGAGATCGTTTCCGTGTGTGAGCAGGCGCTTAAGCTGGATGAACTGGACGAATTCCTGCGCATTGAGCTGATGCGGGCGATGGTGATGCTGAACCGTTCGGCGGACGCGAACGCGGAATACCGGAAAATCAGCCAGATCAGCCGGCGCTTTCTGGATGAGGAGCCCAGCGAAGACCTGCAGCAGAGCTACCGCAAGCTGTCCGAATACGGGCATGTGCTGCAGTACAATCTGGACGCGATCCGCAACGAGCTGATGGAACGGGAAAACGGGCGGCGCGGGCCGTTATTCTGTGATTATGAGGCTTTCAAGGAGTTTTACAATATCCAGATGCGCAACCTGGAAAGACTGGGAGCCACCATGTTCCTGGCCGTGATCGCGGTTGCTCCTCCCGACAGGG
>CADBNX010000151.1 GCA_902796115.1 uncultured Eubacteriales bacterium | reverse complement strand
CCAGCGGCGCGCCCAGCGCAGGCACAGGCACGTCGATCCAGTTGAAGAACAGCATGATGACGGTCATCAGAAAATAGAACGGTTTCATAATGATTGTGTTGATCTTCATTTTCTCTCTCCTTTTTTATTCGTTCAGCCGTTTGCGCGGCGTTATGGCGCCTTTTGGTACACGCGCACGTAATCCACCACGAAATCGGCGGAGTCGCCGTCGATGGAAACGTCGTTCAGCGTGCGGATATAATTGCACAGGCACAGATACAGAGGGCTGTGGCAAAGGCCGAAGGCGGTGTGGTCGAATTCCCTGCCGTTGACGTAGAAGGTGTATCCCTTTTCATCCCACTTGACAGCATAGGTGTTGAACTCCTCGTAGGGATCGCCGCCCACCTTGATGAATTTGGCGTGCAGCCGCTGGTGACCGGTTTCGTCAAAATAGTGCATGTTCCGTTCCACGCAGCCGTGATAATCACGTTTGTACTGCATACTCTCGAAGACGTCGATCTCCACGGCCTCTTCATGCGGGACCGACGTATCGGTGACGCCCGCGCTGTTCAGCCAGAAGGCGCAGTTGCCGGACACGGATTTGGACAGCTTGGCGCGGCACTCAAAGTAGCCGTAGGTGAATTCCAGCTGTTCCGAGGTGTTGAGGGGGAAACAGTACCAGCCTTCCGGACGGCCGTCGCTTCCGTCAAGGTACCGGATCGACTGGGTCAGGCAACCGTCCGCCACCTTCAGCATACTGTCGTGGTAATACAGGCTTTCTCCCTTATCGTTGATGCGGTACAGATAGGGTTCCGTTCCGATGGGGACCTGCTCGCCGCGCCATACCGACGTGTCCAGCTCGGTACCGTCAAATTCATCCGCCCACACCAGTTCGTAACCCGTCAGGTCTACCGGCGCGCCCAGCGGCTTGATCGGGATATCCAACCAGGTGCAGAACAGGGTGATGATGCTCATCAGAAAATAAAAGGGTTTCAATAATACGGTGGGAATGCTGCTCATCGTTTTTTTCTCCTTTCTTTACTTCCGGTCCGGAATCAGTAATGGGCTTCGCCGCATTCGCAGACGCGGTTGATGCGGAACAGCTTGAAGAAGAACAGCTCGATCTTCCAGATGAATTTCGCGAAAGCGTTGTCGCTGTGGCAGAGGTGTTTGCACTGGGTCAGCTTGTACCGGTAGCCGCAGACGGAGCAGACGTTGTACTTTTCTCCGTTTTCGCTTTTCTGCGTGTAGCTGTGCGCCTCTTCCGCGTGCTGGCCGCAGGCGCAGAAGACGCTGTGGGCGTCCCGGTTGCCGGGGATCGCCGCGCATGCGTAGGAATAGTCGTGGGTATGCGCCGCGTCCCGCCGCACCGTCACCGTCACGTCGCCGGAGATCTTCGTCATGCGGAATACGTTGGGCAGGCCGGTCTCCTCATAGCCCTTCAGGTTCTTGTAGTTTTGCGGGGCCGCCGTCACGGAGAACACGTCCGCCGGGTTATCGGAGACCACCCGGAAGTTCACCTGCCCGCTCTTTTTCGTGGGGATCCCGGTGGCGGGGTCCACGCTGACGGTCTGCGCCGCTTCCACGGGCGAAGCGCTGTAATCCTGCCCGGGATAGACCTGCACCCGCAGGCCCGCCTCGCAGTCAAAGGTGACGGTATAGCCCTCCGCCCTGTCGCTGTCCGGGACGAGCGCGACGGTCACGTCCAGATCGTCGGCGATCCCCTCGATCCGCCAGCCGTTCTCCGTGCCGGTCTCTTCCGGCGTCAGCAGACGGGTATAAGCGCCGGCCGGGGAGACGGATACGGTCGCCCGGCTGCCCTGCGGCGCGGGAACGAGGAAATCCACCTGTCCGCCGGATCTCGTCAGGCTGCCGGATCTGTCGACGGAAAAGGCCTCCGCCGCGCGGAAGGGCTGTCCCTCCGGAGAGGGGAGATAGACCTTCGCCCCGTTCAGGCAGGTAAACGCCGCCCGGCAGGCGTGGTCCGCGGTCTCGTCCACGGTGATCCCGTAGTGGTTGTCCAGATATTTAAGATGTTTTTTCGCGTAACGCACGCACTGGGCGACGGTGTTGGAGGAGATGCCGGGCTGGTCCGGCCAGCGGTCCTTTTCCGCCTGATAGGCGAAGGCCGGGATCTGGGCAGCGAAGGCGTTGAAGAGCCGTTCGATATTGTGAACGCTCAGCACGCTTTTGCGCAGCTCGGCGTACCGTGCCGCCATCTCGCCGCCGTAGCAGTTCACCATCTTGAGCAGGAAATTGGTGTCGGTGGGGGTGGGGTAGACCTCGGCGCTGCCGCCGACGAAGGTGCCGTGCCAGTTCATGCCCCAGGAGCCCTCCAGATCGTAGGCGAGAGGGGAGAACCGGACGCCGTCGTAGGTGGCCCACATGATGTTCTTGG
>CADBNX010000150.1 GCA_902796115.1 uncultured Eubacteriales bacterium | reverse complement strand
GTCCAGTCCCTGTGTGCGAAGGGTCACGGCCAGGCGCAGCATCCACTCCTCCGGCTGTTTGTCCCACAGCCATTTCAGCGGGATCAGGCACTCGAACCAGCGGCTCTGTCCCCAGTTGAACAGGGTGTGTTTGCGCAGGTGCCCGTGCAGGTTTTGCAGCGCGCGGTATACGGCCGTTTCCGCCCGCGTGTCACCGGAGCATTCTCCGTAGACCATCAGCGCTTTGCAGATCAGGAAGACTGCCCACACGTCGTATCCCGCCCGCTCCTCATCCGTACAGGGGCAGATCCATCCGTCCTCCCGCTGCGCGGAAAGGATGGCTTCGATATAGCGCTTCGCGCGCGCGATCAGATCCTCATCCTCCAGCAGGTATGCCAGCGGTACAAACCCGTCCAGCCAGTACGGCACGCGCTCCCAGCCCTCGCGGTCCCCGCCGATCCAGCTGGAGCGTGCCACGTCGGGCCACATCAGGTCCAGATGTCCGGAAAGACCTTCCGCCTGGATGCGCAGCTGCTTTTTCATCCATCCGGCCGGTTTGATTTCCCGGGCTGTGTAATGCCGGTATACCGGTTCAAACAGGTTTTCCATGAAAGCACCTCGATTCACACATGACGTCGGATTTGCCAAAGCACAGTTCATTGTACCATATTCGCTCAACGGAGACAATCGTGGGAGGTGGGTTTATAAGCTCCCGGAACAGGTCCCGCGGAGGGACCCGCTTTGAAAATCCACTGACAGGTTTTGCAGGCGGTTGCCCCGGTTTTCCCCTTCACCGCTTGCCCAAAGCCCCGGAAACGTGGTATACTGTTTCCGATCCGGAACGCGGTCTGCCGCGTTTCAAATGACGGACGGAAGGAACAGAGCGTATGCGGAAGTGGACGGCTATTCTGGCATTGCTGATCGCGGCGCTGTGCTGCGCGGGCGCGTGTGCGGATCTGATCGAGCTGCCGGTGGATTTTACGGGCGGCGTAAAGCTTGGCGTGCAGTTTGAAGAGGGAATGACGGAGTATGAGGATCCATCCATTCGGGTGGTCCGCGAATGGGGACCGAATAAGGAATACGGCTGTCATGTATATAAGGTGGACATCACCATCGCAAGCGCCGCGCAGCTGCGCACGGAATCCTGCAGCGGCGGCCCGGACGGCTTCAATTCCCGCGCAAGAAGCGCCACTGTGCCCCAGATGGCCAAACGCGTGAACGCCGTGGTCGCAATGGACGGCGATTCCTGCGCCATTTCCGACGGTCACGATTATGTGCTGCGCCAGGGTGTGCTTTTCCGGGAGACGAAGGAAACCTGGCACGATCTGCTGCTCATCGACGAGGACGGCGATTTCCATATCATCATGGCCGGCAACCGGGATGTGAAGGAAGGACTGGGAAACACCTTCCCTTCCGTTCCCGTCTCCCTGGAGGATCAGACCATGGTGAACGGCAAGAAGGTCATCAACGGGTTTGAGTTCGGGCCCTGCATCATCCTGAACGGGGAACTGGTGGACGCCCATCCCCGGTCCATCGTGCATCCCCACAAAAGCCAGTCCTGGAACCCCGCGCAGCGCATCTGCCTGTGCCAGATCGGACCGCTGCAGTACCGCATCATGGCGGTGGCCAAATTCGGCCTGAGCGTGCAGGATTTCGCCAGGCTGGTGTATTCCTGCGGCGACGTGCAGACCGCCTATATGTTTGACGGCGGCGAGGCTTCCCAGATCGCTTTTCTGAATAAGAAAATCAACAACACCGGGGCTCAGAACATACGCCAGGTATCGGACATCATCTATTTTGCCAGCGCCTGGCAGCCGGACTGACCTGCATCGCGCAAAGGAACGGGAACCATGAATACATCCTATCTGCTTTTTATGTCGGGCAGCGCCCTGATCGCGGCGGGCGCGCATTTCCTGCTTGCGAAAAACCTGAAAAAACGCGGCCTTCTGACCGCCCTCACCTTCGTTTTCGGCGCGGTGCTGGGCGTTTTGTGCGCGAAGCTTTCCTACTGCCTGATCGCGCTCGGGGAAGTGCTGACGGACGGCCTTGCGGAATCGCTGTTCACCGACAGCATGGAGTGCATGAGCTTCCTGGGCGGGGCGGCGGGCGTGCTCCTCGGTGCTGTGCTCGCGGCGAAGAGCACGGGAAACCGGGTGATGCCGGCGCTGAACGCCTGGGCCCCGGCAGGAGCGCTTCTGGCCGCGCTGGCGCGGTTCGCGGAGGGGTTGGCCGGCACGGTGAACGTGGGCAGGATCATCGAGGACGAGGCGTACCAGTTCTTCCCGCTGGCCGTGGGTGTGGATTATTTTTGGGGCTACACGGAATGGCACCTGGCTGTGTTCATGTTTTCGGGGCTCGCGTGCCTCGCCGCGGCGGTATTTTCCCTCAAAGCTTTCCGGGACCGGCGCTTCCTGCGCACGCTGTTTTACCTGTGCCTGCCCCAGATCCTGTTTGAAAGCCTGCGGAACTACAACCGCCTCACCTGGACCCAGTTCGTGCGCGCGGAACAGCTGCTCTGCATGATCGCGGTGGAAGCGGTGCTGCTTCTGTACGGCGTATGGCAGCGCCGGGGACTGAGAGGCTTTGCGCCCGCGCTGACGGGGGTGGGCTGCGCGGGGCTGTTCGTTGCTCTCGAATTCGCGCTGGACAAGACGGATATTCCGCATATCGC
>CADBNX010000149.1 GCA_902796115.1 uncultured Eubacteriales bacterium | reverse complement strand
GATCTGGGCGTGGTGGCGAAGGTGGCGGACAGGGTGGCGGTCATGTACGCGGGCGATATCGTGGAAATCGGCACCAGCATGGAGATCTTCTACAACGCCCGCCATCCCTACACCTGGGCGCTGCTGTCCTCCCTGCCGCAGCTGGGCGTGAAGGGGCAGCCGCTCTATTCCATCCGCGGTACGCCGCCCAGCCTCTTCAAAAAAATCGAAGGGGACGGCTTCGCGCCGCGCAATCCGCAGGCGCTGAAGATCGATTTCCTGATCCGGCCGCCGTATTTTGAGCTGACGCCCACACATCTGGTGCGCAGCTGGCTGGAGGACGCGCGCGCGCCGGAAACGGAGCCTCCGGCGGCGATCCGGAGAATGATGGAACGCGGAAAGGAGGCGCTGGAGCATGCCCAGCCGGGAAAAACTGCTTGAGGTAAAGGATATTCATGTGGTCTTCGGCAAGGGACGCCGGCGCTTCGAAGCGGTGCAGGGGGTCAGTTTTGACATCCGAAAGGGAGAAACCTTCGGACTGGTCGGGGAATCCGGTTCCGGCAAAACGACCATCGCCCGCGCGATCATCCGCATCAATCCGGTCTCGCAGGGCGAGATCCTCTACCGCGGAAAAAAGATCAGCGGCAAGATCAGCGCGGAAACGCAGCGCGAGATCATCCGGAATATCCAGATGATTTTCCAGGATCCGATGGCCTCGCTGAACGAACGCGCGAAGGTGGATTATATCGTCTCGGAAGGGCTGTACAATATTCACGGCTTTTCCTCGGAGCAGGAGCGGAAGGAAAAAGTGCGCAAGGCCATGATGGACGTGGGCCTGCCCCCGGAATTTGCCTCCCGTTTCCCGCACGAGTTTTCGGGCGGACAGCGCCAACGCATCGGCATCGCCCGCACCCTGATCATGAACCCGGAACTGGTGATCGCGGACGAGCCCATTTCCGCGCTGGACGTGTCCATCCGCGCGCAGGTGCTGAACCTGCTCATGGACCTGCAGAAGCAGTACGGGCTGACCTATCTGTTCATCGCACACGATCTTTCCATCATGCGTTTCATCACAAACCGGCTTGGGGTGATCTACAAAGGCCGGATCGTGGAAATGGGGGATACGGAAAAGGTGTTCCGCCACGCGCTGCATCCCTATACGCGGGCGCTGATTTCCGCCATTCCGCAGCCGGATCCGATTACCGAACGGGATAAGATCACCTATCGGTACGATCCTTCCGTGCATCATTATGAGCATTCCGAACCGAAACTGACAGAAATCGAGCCGGACCATCTGGTGCTGGCGGATGAAAAAGAAGCGGAGGAATACCGGAAAGCCCTGGCGGAGATGGAGCCGTAGCCGGACTGCCGCGCCTTGATTCTCAGCTTGGAATCGTTTATAATCCTGCCGTGGGTTTAAGAGGAAGGGTGCCTGCGAGGACGAAAAAAGCATGGAGACGGGGCGAATGAAAAAGATTCAGAACCGGAATGAAATCGATCTTCTGATCGAGCCTGCGGAAGTGAAGCCGATCTGGTTTTCCTGCATGGAGGAAAGCCTGCGGAAAAGCTGCCAGAAAAGAAGACTCTCTCTGCGTATCATCAAAGATATCGAGGAACTGGATCACTGCGGTGAGAAACCGATATCGGTGCTGGTGCTCTGTTCGCAGAACAACTGGACCGGATATGCCGTGAACGAACTGCGCAGACGCGCGATCATGCCGGTGCTGCTGGGCGCGGTGCCGGAACTTTTCGGCACGGAAGTCAGCGGCATTGTGATGGCGCGCCGTGTTTTTATTGAAAAAGTGATGGATTATTTTGTGCAGTGCGGCAGGAAGCGCATGGCGCTGATCGGCGTAAACCGGAACGCCAGCAACGACAGTGTGAAGGTGGACGCCTTTCTGCGCAACGGCAGGGAAATGGGGCTGGATATCACGGCGGAGGACGTGTATTACACGGATGCGGATATCGTATCGAGCATCGAAGGATGCCTGGACCGCGCGGAGCGGTATGACAGCGTGATCTGCTCCAACGATTATGTGGCCGCGATGCTGCTGTCCCGCGCGCCCTCGCGGGGAGTGCGCGTGCCGGAGGATATGTACGTGATCGGACTGGGCAATACACATATCGGGCTCTACACGGAACCGACCCTGACCACGACCACGGACGACGAATACTTTGAGATGGGCCGGCAGGCGATCAACGTGTGGCAGATTTTTTCGGAGAATCCGTCCCTCGGCCGCATCGTCATTACCGTGAACGCCGAAATCATTCCGCGGGGGTCCACCGCGTACTCCCAGCCGCACCGGAAAAAGGAAAATCTGCCCGACGAAACCATGCCCCTTCTGAAACTCGGGGACGGCAATCAGACGCTGCGCAATCTGGAGAACTGTCTGCGCAAGTGTGACGATCTGGACATCCGTATCCTGCACGCCATGCTTTCCGGGCAGCGGAACGAGGAAATCGAAAACAGCCTCTATCTGGCCCATTCCAGCCTGCATTACAGGATCAAGCGGATGTACCAGCTGGCAAACGTGGAAAGCCGGGAGGAGCTGGAAAGACTGTTCCGGCATTACCTGCCGAATTTCTGAAACCGGTCTGACTGGAAAAAATTGACAGATCACCGCCGCAGGTGAACGAAGAACTGCAAGATGGCACCGTTTCACGGTTCGTTGAGACGGTGCTTTTTCTTTGCTATTCTTTCGGCGCAGAATGTGAAAGGAGGCTGGCGTGATGGAAGAGACAGTCGATACCGGTATCAGGGAAGCGAACGCCGCGGACCTGGCGGAAGCGGCGGAAGGCGCGGAGCATGACCCGCCTGACGCACGGGAGAAGACGGAAGGGGAAGAAAGCCTCGAAACGCGATTTGACGCGATGATCCGGGGAGAAATGAAAGAACTGTATGAACAGGCGGTGCGGAGGGAGACGGAAAGGGCGCTGCTGGCGGCGCAGCAGGCACAGCAGCAGGCGGCACAGCGGGCCGCGATGGTGCAGCGGCTGGAAGCGGAAGAAGCGCAGGTGAAGGAAGTGTACCCGACTTTCGACCTGGAGAAGGAAGCGGGGAACCCGGAATTCGCGGCGCTGCTGAAGCG